>JAOFNL010000072.1 GCA_028041985.1 Psychromonas sp.
TATACGAAAAAATCCCTGCAAAAAAAGAAGTTGCTTTATAAAAAATTAACGCTTCAGAGCCAAAAAAATGATGATATAAATCACCGGATTTATAATAGAGAAAAAAATCTAATACTGTTCGCTGAAGATGCATCTCAGTGTATTGAATATCACCAGAAGCAATCAAGCCAAACTTAAGTTCATCATTAGCAGGGTACAGAGTTGAATTATAAAAGTAAGATGCTATTAGAAAGGACACAAATAGACTAATGTAAACAAATAAAAAAATCTTTTTACTCATTTAAAAATGCACTTATTGATTTAAATTGAAATGAAGGTGTAAACCTATTTAAATTGCTTGTATTTATATCTAAACCACCATTTTCGTATGACTCATTAAAAAACTTAGCTATAGAGTTAACATCATTTTTAACAAGAGGGGTTGTCAAAGATCTAGCAATCTCACCTGGCCCATCAATATCAATTGCAATTGGGATAGTCCCTCTGGAAATAGCCTCTAATACAGTTAAACCAAACCCTTCAACTGCTAATTTATGCCTGCCAGATGGGACAAATACAAAATCTGATGAATTATACAAATCACACAGTTCCTTATCATTAACCGCCCCCATAAAATCAATTATATCATTACTCTTAGCATATCTTGCAGCCAAATTTTTTAAAATTAATCTATTATAGCCTACACCTACTATTTTAATTTCCATCGCACAATTAATCAGGTTCAAAGACTTTATCAATTTATCTATTCTTTTTCTTGGATCTAGGCGGCCAACTACAATTACTTTCATCACGTCAACACCTGCTTTATATGAAAGCTCTTTAATATTCTCACTTATATTGAAAGAATTATAGACAACCATCCCATCAGAACAACCTTGACTTTCATGGGTTATTTTCCTCACGCATTCAGATATATAAACCTGCTTACAGCTTAAAATAAACTTTGAAAAAGAATTTCTCATTCCAATTTTTTGAAATAGTTTTGTCAACCTTTGAATTTCAGTTCCATGAAAAACCAAAGCGAGCTTAAGATCTTTCTTAGATAATAAACTTACTATAAATACAGATATAATTGAGCCCGCATCGCAGACTAAAAAAGTTCGATGGTGGTTTTGATTAATATATTTCCATAGCTTGAATATATATACTAATGCAATTGGATTTTTAAAACTTCTAGGTAAAAATAAATGAGCAGATTCAATATCACAAGGGGCCGAAGAAATAACTTGGACTTGTTGTAAGTTTGCTTTAGCACCCTGAATAAACATTTTTACCCAAGTTGCAACCCCACCTCTCTTAGGTAAGGTCTCATGGACTATCAACTCAATCTCCATAGTTTAATTCCTTATAATCTTCTATATATAAATTCATTAGTTTCTCTTGGTTCTCTATAGATATATCAACACCAACATTCTTTTTTCTAGAATTATGACATTGAAGCGTCCCTTTTTTTCCAAGCAATTGACATAACTTACTTACATCCTCTGCCAAGTTTTCATATTTACCAATAAAATCTAAATCGACTATTCCTTCATTTCTAATGAAATAAACTTGTGGGTAAAAATGGATATGCGAGTAAATTGTTTTTTCATCTAAGTAACGCTCAATAAAATCATTTATATCTGAATAATTACTTATTACATTAGATGCAAAGTCTCGATCACTCTTATTTTTAGGATTACTCAATAAGTAATTGAATGCAGATTTGAATCTATCTATTGGTTCTCTTACAAATGTAAAAAATAATACTTTTTGAAAATCATCCCCCAATAGTTTGCGGTATTCCTCCAACCTAAAGTGCCCAGGTCTATCGTGCCCATATATTAAATGGCCAATACTAGAACCTGCAGCCTTAGGAATATGAAGAAAAACAACACCGGTATCTATATTTTCTTGAAGTTTTTTTAATCTTAATCTTTTGCCTCTATATTGCTGTATAAAGAGGGGAGCAATAACACGCCAAAGTTTTTGAAGAAAGCGTCCCTTAAACAAATTTTTATTTCCTTTTCCCATGCACTAAACCTCTATTTAACAAAAATAATCAACCCAGTTTAAATATAATAAAGTATAACTATATTTTCTTTTTTAATGTCAATTTTCAAACCATCATAAAATAATTAATTAGATATCAAACACCTACTAAAAACCATGTTTTTAGATTAGTAATTCGATAAACATCAAAGGCCATTAAAATATTCCAACAAACTAAACTAAGCGAAACGGCTACCGCAGCTCCGATACTTCCATAAAAGGGAACAAGAGTAAAAAGAAGCACGATATTAACTATTAATGCTATTGATAGAGATTTTAAAGCGCTTTTCTCATTACCAGTCATATTTAAGACTACCCCTACAGAACCCATCAATACATTTACCAGTTGTCCGAAGCATAAAATGACTAAAATAGGATAAGCTCTTAAATAACTCTCCCCAAACAATAAGTTTATTGCAAACTCTCCAAATATAACGAGAGAAATTATTATTGGCAATGATACTAGTACACTCAACCGAACACTTTTAGAGAGTAAGATCTGGGTGGCTTGTATATCCCCCTTTTTATAAAGACGGGCAATGTTAGGCATAATAACAGCATTTACTGACGTTAACCCCAGTGCAATTAAAGCAACGGCTTGCATCGCAACTTTAAAGTACCCTACAGATTCATTATCAACTAGCCAGCCTAATAATACACTAGCTAACTCTGTATTTAGGGTACCGACAACAGCCATAATGGAGAATGGTAATAATGATGCATGCCAGCTTTTGAACTTATATTTAGAAATGTTTTTTTTAGGTACTTGGTTTGTCGTTTTATTTAACAATATAGCACTTACAAAAAACGAAAATACAGAAGCCAAAATAGAGATATTAATTAATTTAATACTAGTTAATTCAATACTAGAATAGATAATGAATAGTAAAACAAATAGAGTTAGCGCAGGGGCTAAAATCTTAACTGGCAACTGAGCTAAAATAGGCTTTCTGAAGCCGTTTAATATAGCCCCTTGCTGAGTCAACAACCCCCTTAAAGGGATTAATAAAACAGCAAACCATAATAGTTCAGATACTGAAGAATTAAAAAAACCCATATACAAGGCTGAATAAATAAATATGATACTAAATAATGAAACTATAATAACATAGCCACGAGACCAATTAATGACACCAGCCAAAAAATCCCATTTTTTTTCTATGTGGAAATTTGCAACCTCCCTAACTAGCAAGTTAGGGAGCCCCGCAATTACAGGCAATGTTGCCATAGTAATGATTGCTAAAGCAAAACTATATAAACCGAACTGTTCAGGTCCTAAATATCGAGCATATATAATGCTTGATAGCATTGCGATGCCACGTCCAATTATCATTAAGCCAGCAGTTCCAGCGAATTTACGGTGTAACCCAATAGATTTACTCATGCTAGATGAGTTAGTTTTATAGGAGAAATTGGCATGATATTTTATTAACCTTAAGTCGATAATATTACATAACTTCAGAATTTTTGTTCAGAGTTTTACTAAAAAATTTATGTACGTTGCTTGAAATAGAAATTAACAAAAATATCTAAAATTTAAAAAACACAAACCTTATAAACACTGGGTTTTACTATTTTTCTCAAAAAGGCCCGAATAGGCCCTTTTTTTCTGTTTATTCTTATTTTATTTTTTACTGAACTTTCTTTTTGAAAATTAACTATAAAATCAAGATTTATCGCTCGAATAACTGTAATTGTAATAACCATAGCCATATCTACTGCTCGCTTTTTTCTCAACCGCATTCAAAATAAAACCTTTTATTTCAATACCCGACATTTCAAAACGGCTTAATGCGACTTCCACTTCTTTTACTGTCGTTTGGTCAAAACGCCCTACCATTAAGCTTGTACCTGCTAACGCACCCACAATACTTGGGTCGGTTACTGCTAATACAGGAGGTGTATCTATTAAGACTAAGTCGTATTGTTTCGAAGCCCATTCAACAAACTCAGCAAAACGGGTGTGCATTAATAGTTCTGATGGGTTTGGGGGGATTTTACCTCGAGTGATCACATCTAGGTTTTCAATCCCTGAATCTTTAATAATATCTTTAATTGCTAATTGGCCTGCTAACATATCTGATAAGCCATTTACCCATTGCAATCCAAATTTCTTTTGTAGGTAACCTTTACGCATATCAGCATCAACTAATAGCACTTTCTGTCCTGTTTTAGCAATGACGGCCGCAAAGTTTGCAGATATGAATGATTTACCGATGCTTGGAGAGGGACCAGAGATCATTACTACATTATTTTTCGCTTCCATCATCGCAAAATGCAGGCTAGTGCGTAAGCCGCGTAATGCTTCGATAGACAAATCTGCAGGGTTATCTTCGGCTAAAATGAACGCACCTGTATTATGGTGTTTATTACGTTTCATTTTAGCTAGCTTAGCATCCAACTTTTCTTGCCATGCAGACTTAGGTACACTTGCATAAACAGGTAGGCCTAGTGCTTCTATTTCAGCTGGATTTTCTACGCCTCTGTGGAATGCAGCTTTCAATAACACAAAAGCAACGGACAACATGCCACCTAAGAGTGTTGCTAACACCACAATTAACGGTTTTTTAGGTTTCTCTGGTTTGGTATAGGTTTGCGCTTCATCTAGGATACGTACATTACCTACCGTGCCCGCTTTTAAGACATTTAACTCTTGGACTTTATTTAATAATTGAATATATATTTGTTGGTTCACTTCCACATCACGTGTCATTCTTAGTATTTGACGTTGTGTTTTAGGTAATTTGGTGATTTGATTGTTCAATTGTTGCTTCTGATCTAACAATACTTGGCGTTTATCAAGTAATGAAATATAAGCAGGATGATCTTTAGTAAAACGCTGACTGACTTCACTCTCTTTAAAGGTTAAATCGTTGAGTTGTTTTTCTAAATCGACTAATACTTTTAATGTTGATTGTGCTTCAAGCCCCAAATCAACTGAATCATTAGCTTGACGATAGGTATTGAGAATATCTTCAGCAGATGTTAGTTCTACTTTAATATTTGGAAGGTGTTTATTTAAAAAAGTTAAGCTTTGTTCCGCTTCGGCTGAATTACGCTTCACATTTTGTAAAAAATAATTTTGGCTAATATCGTTGAGAATGTTGGCAATAAGTTTTCTATTTTCACCGCTGAATGAGAGAGATAATATACCCGTTTGTTTTCCGCGCTCACTCACTTGTAAATTCTGCTGCAACCATTGGATTGAATCTAATTTAGAGCGTTTATTAATAACAAATTGCATGCCGTCAGGTGCATTCAATTGTTGCACAAATAAGCGATAACCATTTTTTTCAATAGTTTCCCCAACTAACCCAGTCGCTAATTTATCTCCTTCTGGAGTAAGGATGCTAAATTCCCCTAATTCATTATTTTGAACTTCTAAAATAATTGTTTTATCTTCAATATATTCAGGTAAGTCAAAGCGTGTTACTTTAATTTCTGCATCCTCACCTTGTAAACGAGCAAATCCTTTACCGACAATTGGGAAATATTGGGGAGATACTTCAATGGTAAGATTTAATTGTTCAACAGTTTCACCCAAGATCATACGAGAGGTTATGATTTCAACTTCTGTTGTCGCAGAGGACTCAGCGGAGAACATATCTCCCATATCACCGACTAATGCAGACATGCCTGAGCTTTTTGTTTCTACTTGTAATAATGCATCGGCTTTATAGATTGGAGTAGCTAATAGCGCATAAGCAACACCAATAATGGCAAAAACAGTGGTCACGGAAACGATCAACCATTTACTGTCTAACAATATGCCTAATAATTGTCCTAAATCAATAGCGTCTGAGTCTTGTTGCTCTTGGTTAGATTTATTTGTATTCTGTTTTGCTGTATTAGACATAATGCTTCTTTATCTTATTGTTGACTGATTATCGCGATAACTGGCATCGCCTAGTTTGCGCTACTCTTTTACGAGGGCTTAACGTTAAATTTTTATGAATGAATAAAAACAGGCTTTCTTTAAGCCAATTTTTTTGCCCATGCTTCACACGCTTTCTCAATTAATTTGTATGCGTGATCAAAGGCTTCTTTACTTTGGCGGTAAGGGTCTGGAATATCTTTTTTATCTGTCCAATGACTTAACAGCATGGTTTTACCACGCGCTTCTGGTGCAATATTAGTCACGGCATCCACATGGCCTTGTTCCATCACCAACACTAAATCGTATTCACGGCATAACGCACTAGTTAACTGTTGAGCTTGATGCCCCTCTAATGATAAATCATGCTCCAATGCGACTGTGCTAGCCATTTTATCTGCAGGTTTCCCTACCAATGCTCCAACGCCAGCAGAGGCGATAGTTTTATTAGGTAACATTTTTTTGAATAAGTATTCACCAGAAGGCGAACGACAAATATTACCGACACAAACTACTAATATTTTTTCAAACATCTTTTACCTATTTTCTTTTAAATATTGAAATGATCAATACTTGTGTTTCAATTCGTTTAATTTGTATTACCAACTTCTGATATTCAAAATACCGTCAGTCACTGAGTTAAATGCTGAAACGGTTGGTAATAGTTGACGAATAACACGGTTATAACGCTCAATTGGCGCTGCTGTAACATAAACCACATCATAAGGTTCGAGTATAAAATCTGTACCAATGACTAAATTCGAGGCGTCTTTAATATCTAGCTGATAGATATTAGCGACCACTCTCTCTGGTCGTTGCTCATTTTCAGGCTGTTTACTAATTTCACTAGCCTGGCTTTGTTGTGTAGTGCTTTTTTCTCGTAATGATTTTAAGAAGGCTTCATTTCCTTCATCCCTTGCCGCACTTCGAACTACAAATATGCCCGTTGCATCCGCTGATAACTCATTAATACCTCCGACACTACTTAATGCTTCTGTTAATGACATACCTGCACGACCAATCGTTAACATCTCAGGTTTACTTACATCACCTAACACAAAGACTTTTTGAGAGTCATTACGAGGAACATGAATAATATCTCCCTGCTGAATTAAACGATTTTGAGTTAAATCACCTAATTGCATTAATTTATAGAGTGAAATTTCTTCCGTTTCGCCATTACGCGTTAATGTGACGTTTCGCCAATCTGCTGTTTCGGTTAAACCACCGGCGTTATTGATTGCATCAAGTAAAGTAAGGGGAACGTTAGTAATCGCTTGCTTACCTGCTTCTTTTACTTCACCGGTAATATAAGCTTTTTGAGAACGAAAAGCGGCTAAGTTAACATCAACCTGTGGACTCTCAATATATTTAGCAAGACGCTTTGAAATGTCAGAACGAATATCGACAACAGTTTTATTGGCAACGGTGACAAAACCGATATAGGGATAAAATATTTTACCATCTGCATGTACCCAAGTACCCGATTCAGTAGCACTTCGGTATGAACCAGCTGGAATGGTTAACTCAGGATGATCCCAAATGGTAATATTAAGAATGTCGCCAGGACCTACAAAATATTCATAGCCTGTCATTTTCTGATCTAATTCAGTATTTAGTTGTGCTTTACCTGCATTTTGGTTTTTTTGTTGGGTATAAGCGGCCACAAATGAATGTGAAAGAGGGTAAACATTTACTTGCTCAACAGGTGTTTTTTGCTTTTCTTCTGCGGTTAGTTGTTCAACGTTCTTTTCTGAAATCACGTTTTTGTTACCATCAGTGAGATGGGAACCAGGAATGGCACAACCAGTTAATAATAAGATGAGAGAGAATGATAAAGTAATTTTAGATTTATAAAACATTTGTATTCTTATTTAATTATTTTTTATGGACTTAACATTATATCACTTTATCAACTTAATATTGATGCTGGATAAATATCATTGCTAATTACCTCCAAATAAAATGGAAAACAATTTTTTATATTAAACACAGACGTAACAGACTGTTTTTATAGTTAATAATCCAATGAAAATGATACGTTATTTAGCTTACTTTTAGTAATAAAAGTTATACGCACTCAATAATAACTTACATAGCGCTATTTTTCAGGTAGAGAGTACATTTATCCTAACTTGAGTGCAATCCTTCGGCGCGAAATTATGTTTTTTTTCACTAGAATTAAACCTATCGTTCCCCATCCAAAATAAATAACATTTTCATCTAAATTATTTAAAGTGTAATTACCTAATTTAGCTAACTATCTAATATTAAAAAGCAAAAAATAATCACTTATATTTCTACTTTTGCAATTTATTGATAACAAATTTATAATATAGCATTTTTTCTCCATTAAAACTATCGACGAGCCACTTAACCGTAGTGATTAAAGTGTGCAATTGCGACTTTTCATTTGTATAATATTCGCGATATTTCACCACCTATTCACTTTCTATAAAAGCAACTATTCCTATGATGAAACGCACATTTACCGCACCTTGGCATGACTATGAACTTATTGATGCGGGAAATAATAAAAAGCTTGAACGTTGGGGAAATGTGATCACTATTCGCCCAGAAATGAATGCTTATTTTGAACCTGTTTTATCAACTCGTGAATGGTTAGCGAAAGCACACTTTGAATTTATTGAAAGTAGTAGCAGTGCTGGTGAGTGGAAATCACTGCAAGGAGATTTAGCACATGACTGGCAGATTAAATTCCAGAATATAACCATCAATCTGCACCTGACTAAATTCAAACATGTTGGGTTATTTCCTGAGCAAGGTGTTAATTGGGATTTTATTGCCAATCACTTAAAAACGGGCGATCGTTTTTTAAATTTATTTGCTTATACTGGTGTCGCTTCTTTAATCGCGAGGGCTCAAGGAGCAGAAGTCCTACACTGTGATTCGGTAAAACAGATCATTAAATGGGGCAAAGAAAACATGGAGTCTTCAGGTTTAAGCGATGTGCATTGGGTATTGGAAGATGCGCTAAAATTTGCGCAACGGGAAATAAAACGTGGTAAACAATATCAAGGCTTGATTATGGATCCACCAGCATTTGGTATTGGTGCGAAAAAAGAACGATGGAAGATTGAGAATAAGTTTCCAGAGTTAATAGAAGCAGCACTTGCATTAAGGGCTAAAGGCGGTTTTATCATTGCTAATACCTACTCTCCTCGATTAGATGCCAAGCGCATTTTAGAAATCACCAATGCTTTATCTACTAATGAGAAAGTTGAAGTCACCACTTTGAGTATTAAAAGCCAAACAGGGAAAATCCTTGATTATGGTTTGAGAACGATTATTACAGAGAAGTAAATAAAAGCCTGTTTAATATTTAAACCACTTTCAAATCGGCAGGATGAATCCTGCGCCCCATGATGATAGCTGCTTTGCCGCTAACTCGGGGCGTGGTTTTAAGCCACCTTACAAATCAGCAGGATGAATACTGCGCCCCATGATGATAGCTGCTTTGCAACCAGCTCGGGGCGTAGCTTTTAAGCTACCTTCAAATAAGCAGGATGAATACTGCGCGGCAATACAGTTACTGCTTTGCCACTAGCTCGGGGCGTGGCTTTTAAGCTACCTTAACAATCGGCAGGATGAATACTGCGCCC
>JAOFNL010000073.1 GCA_028041985.1 Psychromonas sp.
TTAGCCAGTAAAATAGATCCGCTATTTACTTTGATTGGTATTACATTCTATTTAGTTAGCGTAAAAGAATGTAAGGCAGCGTAATTTTATTCAAACAGATGTGGTTGATTTGTTGTTTATTGATTGGTCAGTGCTGTGGCGAACTCTTGCTTAACAAAAAGTTGAGGGATCACATAACCAAATAGTTCACTACCTAATCCGCTACTTGCTCGCACCCCTGCGGTATTAACTCCGATAAACTCACCCGCTTCATTAATTAATGGTCCGCCACTATTGCCTGGTAAAATTTGTGTGTCTGTCACAATATAACCTTTTTCAACTCCTGTGATCACGCCTTTGGTGACATAGTCTCGAAAACCTAATGGGCTGCCGATTGCATAAACATCCATGCCTTGGGTGTAAGTAGAACTAAAAGAAAGATGTGGTGTTTTATAATCGCCGACTAATTGTAGTAGTGCTAAGTCGAGCTTATCGCTTACTTTCACTAATTTGGCTTTGAGTTCAGTATTATCTTTAAGAATAATATTAAAGGTATTGTTTGTTTGTGATTGTCGAAGCTGACTTTTAAGTGTGCGTAATTGTTTTTTTATCTCTGTATTTTGTTTACTTAATTCCTTTAATTTCTTTTTGTTACCTGCATGGATATTTGCGTAGTAACGATAGGTCGATTGCATGTCCGCTAACTCTGATTGATTCGCTTTTTTCATTTCTGCTTGATAAGCATCAAGTTTTTTTTCATAGGCCTTAGCCTCTAATGTTTTTTGTGCGATATAGGCATCACTTTCTTTTATTTTCTTTTCGTCGTCTCGAATTGTTTGCATCTTTTCATCATAGGCAGTTTGAGATAAACGAACTACGTGTTTGTTGGTCACGATATAACCTTGATTATTAATGAAAAATCCAGAGCCAGATCTGCTTAATGTTTCTATCTTTACGACTGATAAAGTTGCTTTTTCAACGTCACTTGTTGGTTTTATCTGTTCGCTTAAATGGGTTTCAATATCTTTGGTTATTTTATTCGATGTGGATTGTGTAGCTGGAGTATTAACGATAGAGGCTTTTGTGTTTTTTTCAGTGCTTGGAGGATGGTCGGTAAAATGCCATTTTCCTTGGTCATCTTGATATTTATATATTTCAGCAAAACTATTGCCTACAAAACAGCAAAGGATGAAAGGGAACAAAAAGTGTGTAAAACGTAATAACATCGATAAATCTCAATCACTGATGGTGAAATAATATTGCGCGTCATTAAGCATATCAACATGCTGCAATGCATCTTATATCATATTTATACCCGTTACCATTCAAGGTGCAAAGTGCCTTGAACGATAACGGATATATAGATGTGGGAATATGACTATTTTATGTAATCATTAAAAATAGGTGATAATGCTGATACAATAAAATGGCAGTTTACTTGAGAAGCATACTTAACTCGATTCACATGAATCATTCTATAAATATGGCCTCGTTCGATATTTTATCTGGCAAAGTAATGTTCCATTTTTTAAGTTGGCTCTGGCTAAAAATGAAATATCCTTTTGAGCTACTGAATACTCTTGCGTTGATTTGTCTTCCTCTTAATATTTCGAGCGCTCTTTTTCCTGCAATGATCCCTTCATGGTAGCCTGAAACCACATAACCTCCGATATTTTTGTTGGATGCGACGGTATAATCCCAAAAACCAAAGGGTGGTAATTCAGTATTTTCTGCTGTCCATTTTATGATCTCTTCTGCATCGACGTGTTCACCATCCTCATCTTTTAATGTTTGGTATAAAGCTGGAATGATCACATCATAGCCCTCTTTTTTTGCATTCAATACAGCTTGTTTCCATTGATTGAAAAGTCCAATTTTTCTGATGTCTAGGTGTATTTTTCCTATGGACATACTGGTCTTTCCATAAAAGACGTCTTGTAGGATGACTTCCCCTGTATCACTGGTATCAAATAGAATTAAGATTTTTTTAACATCGACGAATTGTTGCAGCATAATGAGAGATCGTTTTATCAGGGGGCGCTCTAGTACGCCTGAAAAATTGGGCGCATTCTCTATTCCATACTTTCTTGGATTGGCGTTGATGCCAAGGTAAACAACGGGAGTGTTGGTTTTAAGGAATCGAGGAGCAAGCGTTTCTAATGCATTATCGTCTCCGATAATGACTAATGCAGGTGAAAGCGCTTGATATTTTTCCCAAACAAGGTCCGCTTTTGCTTGATATTGAGATTTTGGAATATGTTTAGTATTCATCTCTATATAGGTTAATTCATATTTACTGCCAAGTATTTTTTCTAAACCCTCTTTATAACTTATACTCCAAGGGTAAGTTGAGTGATAACTATCGACTACTAAAATGGATTGAGAATAGGTATTAAAACTTATCAGTAATAAGCAAATGAGTAACCATTTGGGGATCATTTTCATTTCCTGGCTTACCCCTCCAAAATTCGAATCGAGATTGCAGCTGCAGAAGTTCTATTATCCACTCCAAGCTTTTTGTAGATCTGTTCTAAATGTTTATTCACAGTTCGAGGGCTCATCTCTAAAATCTGTGAAATTTCCCAACTGGTTTTGCCGTAAGAAACCCAGTATAAAACTTCTGATTCACGTTTCGTAATGGGTAACTTCTCTTTTAAATCTGTGGGTGATTTGTCTACTTTCACTTGAACGATACGTAACAAATGCATTTGTTGTTGCTGGCGTTCATAAGCAATCATCATGTTTTCTGCAAAACAATTTACATTCAAATCGACTGAGGTATCAGTTAACAACCATTTTTCAATTAATGGCGCGAGTGTTGCCCAAGGGCTGTAGTCATCTTTGGATATTTCTTCCACTAGCTCATGCACATGTGGCGTTGCCCAAGATAAACGGCCTACTGCACTAACGCAAAAAACGTTTTTACCAGCATGATCTAAAGCATCTTGCGCGCTTAATGCGAGCTTGGCAGTTTCTACATGGCGTTTGATACGAACGATAACTTCATCTGGTGAGATCGGCTTGGTAACGTAATCAACACCTCCAGCTTCAATCCCTTTTACAATATCTTCAACGTCGGTTAATCCGGTCATAAAAATAATAGGGGTGTTGGGAAGTAACTCTTTTAAGCGGCGACAAGTCTCAAAACCATCCATTTCTGGCATCATTGCATCTAACAGCACTACATCGGGCGGCACTTTTTCTGCTATCGCTAATGCTTGTTGGCCACTGAGAGCCACTAATGCGGTATAACCTTGGCTATTTAGAGCGACATTGAGCATGCCTAATGACTCTGGAGAGTCATCAACAACTAATACAACATCGCTACTTTTATGATCCATGATTTAACTCATTTAAATATTCAATAATTTTAGGGAAGTTACAAACCTCAACATACTCAAGTATTTGTGATGCACTATCTTCAGGGAAATGATATTCCGATTCTATCTCTGCAAATTTATCTTTAAAGCCTGATAAATAACCTATTTCAGCCAATGCAATTAAAGCGTCATATTGCTCAGTAGTGACAACGGGTCTGTTGTTAATGACCGCTGGCTGCATACTATCAGTGTTTTTATATTGCCATTGTAAGTTGAGTAACTGTGCTATTTTACCCAATAATGCATCTAAATTCACCGGTTTGGCAATATAACCATTATGGTAACCTTCTGCCTGAAGATTATACTCTGCATCTCGCGCATTAGCCGAGACCATGAGCACAGGTATGAGATATTTTTGCTCTCGCATGCTCTTTACCATTTCCCAACCATTGATACCCGGCATCTGCACATCCATTAATATTAGATCGATATGGCTTTCTTTTAATAATGTGAATCCTTGTGTTGCATCTTTTGCTGTTAACACATTGAAACCAATAGGCTCTAAGAGGTTATACATGAGTTCTCGTTGGTGCTCGTTGTCATCGACCACTAATACTGTTTGTGTTTCTCCGTGATAACCAACGGCTTCTGATTTAGTGAGTTCTGGCTCTTTAGGGTCTTTATGTAATTTAAATAACATGAGACGGAAGTTGAAGGTTGAGCCTTGCCCTACCTGGCTAGTTAATGTGATTTCACCCCCCATTAACTCAGCAAGAGAACGCGAAATAGTTAACCCTAATCCAGTACCTCCAATCGATTGTGTATGTGTATTGCGTATCTGTTCAAAGGGTTTAAAAATTAATTCCTGATCACTTTTGGCGATACCTGTGCCTGTGTCTATGATACTGAAACAGGCGACTTCACTGCGATAAGTCACTTTGAATCTCACTGAGCCTTTTTCTGTGTATTTAATCGCATTGGAGATCAAGTTAATGAGGATTTGTCTGAAACGTTGTTTATCGGTTGCAACATAATCGGGTAAGTTGGCACTGGTTTCGTAATGGAATTTGATGCCTTTTTTACTCGCTTGCATCTGAAACATATCCACCAATTGTTGCAAAATCGCTTTTAAGTTGAATTCATCACGTTGCAGGGTCACTCGACCGGCTTCAATTTTAGATACCTCTAACAAACTTTCGATAAGGTCGGCTAAATGTTCACCATTACGCCTAATAATGGCAATAGACTCGCGTTGCTTAGGCGGTAAAACTTGATCGCGCATCAGCAATTGAGCATAACCTAGTAAGACATTTAATGGGGTACGTAATTCATGGCTAAGTGCAGCTAGATAACGGCTTTTAGCCTCATTGGCTGATTCTGCTACGTCTTTTGCACTTTGTAATGCGGTAGAGGTTTGCTCATGGGCGTCTATCTCTTTTGCTAGCGCTCTTGTCTGTGAACGTAACTCCTTTAACGCACTATGGTTACCGCTACGGGCGAGAATAAATAACCAACTGACGATACCAATGATAATCATGAGTAAGAAAAATATTTTCACTAAGGTGCTAGCAAACACTTGTTTGACCGCTATATCATCCAGAGGCACTTGTAAATACACCAAAAAGAGGATGCTAGCGCCAATAAAGCTTAACCCTAATGTGAGTGCGACAAACTGCATCAATGGAGTGGTGAGGACTTTAAGAATATTTTCACTGAAAAATCGTTTGAAAAATGATTGTGATTGCTGAGATAACGTTGCACCAGGGCGACATTGGTCTCCGCAGCGTACATCTAAACTACAACATAATGAACAGATGGCTTTACCGTAGGCTGGGCAAAAGGTCATATCTTCTTGGTCAAAGCTATTTTCACAAATATGGCATTCAGTGATTTTAGTAATTTCTACTTGTTTATTTTTTTGTAAATAATATTTTCCTTTGGTCAACCAACCAATGAGTGGCACGGTAATGAAAGGCAGAAAACAAGCAATATAAGAGGCTAAAGCTTCAATGGTGTCGCCATAAAATCCCATGTGAGCACTAAACCCTGCAAAGGAGGCTATCAACATGGAACCAACCCCAACTGGGTTAATGTCATAAAGGTGAGAGCGTTTGAATTCGATATGTTTTGGGCTAATGCCTAGTGGTTTGTTGATCACAAGGTCTGCAACCACTGAACTTAACCACGCTAATACCAATACAGAATAAACAGATAGCATACTAGCAATGGTTTGGTAGATGCCTAGTTCCATTAATAATAGAGCAATTGCAACATTAAATACCATCCAGACAACCCGTCCTGGGTGGTTATGAGTGACACGTGAAAAGAAATTAGACCAAGCAAGAGAGCCCGCATAAGCATTGGCCACATTGATTTTCAATTGTGAAATAACCACAAAAGTACAAGCAACCCACACGCTCACAGTTGGGTTATCAAAAACGTAATTGTATGCAAGTTGGTACATATGAGCAGGATCACTGGCTAATTCTGGCAGTACACCTTGTGATAGTGCGAGATAAGCTAAAAACGATCCGAGCAATAATTTCAGTGCGCCAAATATCATCCATCCGGGGCCGCCAGCAGTTAATGCCAACCACCAACGCCAAGCTCCTTTTTTCGGTTTTTCTGGTAAAAACCGTAAAAAGTCGACTTGTTCACCAATTTGCGCAACCAGTGCTAATAATACTGCTGATGCACCACCAAATAAGATTAAATTAAAGGAAGCGCCAACTTCTCCTGTATCGGCAGTAAAGTTTATCCATTCGCTAAATTGCACATCGGAATGCGTAAATACAAAAAACAGAGGCAGTAACTGCATCGCGATCCAAATAGGAGAAGTCCAGACTTGAAAGCGACTGATATAAGTAATGCCGTGTGTCACTAAGGGGATCACAATTAATGCACTAACGACGTAACCTATGGAAAGAGGTAGCCCAAAGAGGATTTTAAGTGCCATCGACATAATGGCGGCTTCAAGGGCAAAAAAGATGAAAGTAAATGAAGCATAAATAAGTGAGGCGATGCTAGAGCCAATATAGCCAAAACCTGCTCCTCGGCTCAGTAAATCGATATCAACACCATATTTAGCAGCATAATAACTGATCGGCAAACCAGTCAGAAAAATAACAAAAGTCACCGCTAATATAGCCCAAGCGGCATTTTCAAATCCATAATTAAGTGTGATTGCACCGCCAATCGCTTCGAGTACTAAGAATGAGACGATCCCTAATGCTGTCATGGAAATTCGATTTAGTGACCATTTTCTTGCACGCTTAGCGGTAAAGCGTAACGCAAAGTCTTCCATCATTTCGTTGGCAACAAGTTTGTTATAGGTACGACGTGCTTTAATTATTTTTTGGTTTGACTGCATGGTATTTGATTCTACTGCATAGTGTTGTGTAAAAACTAAATTAATAGCTTATCGGAAGATGATGCGATCACACAATTTAAATTCTATTCTTATCTACCCGTTATCATTCAAGGTGTAAATTTCACCGTTTGCCCTCTAGGTCGTTAGCATTGAAAATGCATTTTGCGTTGCAACCTTCGATAAGGACTCGCCGCTACTATGTAATTGCCGTTATGTTGCACCTTTTTTACAGTCCAATTTAACGATTGAACAAACCACCTTGAATGGCAACGTGTATGAAAATACGCATAATTGCGTAGCTCTTTGCGCGCTTTTGCGCATTTAATGCTTGCGCTAATTCCTAGATACTTATCCCACTTGAAATAGGTTGTGACTGAGATTTTAAGTTCGTAAAAATCTCATCACGTTGATGATAAAGGAAAGGAATTACTTATGAAATTGAAAAAACTGATTGTTGCTAGTTCAATTGTTGCGACTGGCCTAATGACTAACTTTGCATATGCTGCAGATACCATTAAAGTTGGTGTTTTACATTCTTTATCAGGCACCATGGCGATTAGTGAAACAACACTAAAAGATACTGTGTTAATGATGATTGAAGATCAAAATGCAAAAGGTGGTCTTTTAGGTAAAAAAATTGAGCCTGTTGTTGTTGACCCTGCTTCAAACTGGCCATTATTTGCTGAAAAAGGTCGTGAGCTTTTAGCAAAAGAAAAAGTAGATGTTATTTTCGGTAGCTGGACGTCAGTTTCTCGTAAATCAGTACTACCTGTATTAGAAGAGCTTAACGGTTTAATGTTCTACCCAGTGCAGTACGAAGGTGAAGAGTCATCTAAAAACGTATTCTACACAGGTGCTGCGCCAAACCAACAAGCTATCCCTGCGGTTGATTACTTAATCAATGATATCGGTGCAAAACGTTTTGTTCTATTAGGTACAGATTACGTTTACCCACGTACTACGAACAAAATCTTAGAAGCTTACTTAATGTCTAAAGGCGTTAAAAAAGAAGATATTATGGTTAACTACACACCATTTGGTCATTCTGATTGGCAAAATATTGTTGCTGACGTGAAAAAATTCGGTTCAGAAGGCAAGCAAACTGCTGTAATTTCTACAGTAAACGGTGATGCAAATATCCCATTCTACAAAGAACTAGGTAACCAAGGTATTTCTGCTGAAGACATTCCTGTTATCGCATTCTCTGTAGGTGAAGAAGAGCTATCTGGTTTTGATACTAAACCACTTGTAGGTCACTTAGCTGCATGGAACTACTTCCAAAGTGTTGATACAGAAGAAAACGCTGCATTCATCGCTAGCTGGAAAAAATACATTGGTGATGCAAAACGCGTTACAAATGATCCAATGGAAGCAACATACATTGGTTTTAAAATGTGGGTTAAAGCGGTTGAGAAAGCTGGTACAACTGACGTAGATGCTGTTGAACAAGCAATGATCGGTATCGCTGTTCCTAACTTAACTGGCGGTATTGCAGTGATGAACTCAAACCACCATTTATCTAAGCCTGTTCTAATTGGTGAAATCCAAGAAGATGGTCAATTTGAAGTGGTATGGTCAACGCCTGATACAGTAATCGGTGATGCATGGTCTGACTTCCTACCAAGCTCTAAAAACCTAGTTTCAGATTGGACTGCTCCAATCAGCTGTGGCAACTTTGATGTCACTACAGCAAAATGTTCTGGTCAACAGTTCTAATCAAAAAGCTTTAAATGATTGATTAAATGGGAGGTATTTACCTCCCATTTTTATGGACTTGAATAAACCTATATTAAGGAACAGCCAATGTTGCGACTCTTCTCCCTGTTACTCTTCTGTGTTATGTCATTCAACGCCTCGGCCGCTGTTAGTGAAACCCAAGATAACACTGCACTTTCTGCACTTGTCGAGCAATTGCCTATGATGAAAAGATGCAAACAATTCGAGACGACGAAAAGAAAATAAAAGAAAGTGATGCCTATATCGCACAAAAAACATTAGAGGCTAAGGCCTATGAAAAAAAACTTGATGCTTATCAAGCAGAAATGAAAAAAGCGAATCAATCAGAGTTAGCGGACATGCAATCGACCTATCGTTACTACGCAAATATCCATGCAGGTAACAAAAAGAAATTAAAGGAATTAAGTAAACAAAATACAGAGATAAAAAAACAATTACGCACACTTAAAAGTCAGCTTCGACAATCACAAACAAACAATACCTTTAATATTATTCTTAAAGATAATACTGAACTCAAAGCCAAATTAGTGAAAGTAAGCGATAAGCTCGACTTAGCACTACTACAATTAGTCGGCGATTATAAAACACCACATCTTTCTTTTAGTTCTACTTACACCCAAGGCATGGATGTTTATGCAATCGGCAGCCCATTAGGTTTTCGAGACTATGTCACCAAAGGCGTGATCACAGGAGTTGAAAAAGGTTATATTGTGACAGACACACAAATTTTACCAGGCAATAGTGGCGGACCATTAATTAATGAAGCGGGTGAGTTTATCGGAGTTAATACCGCAGGGGTGCGAGCAAGTAGCGGATTAGGTAGTGAACTATTTGGTTATGTGATCCCTCAACTTTTTGTTAAGCAAGAGTTCGCCACAGCACTGACCAATCAATAAACAACAAATCAACCACATCTGTTTGAATAAAATTACGCTGCCTTACATTCTTTTACGCTAACTAAATAGAATGTAATACCAATCAAAGTAAATAGCGGATCTATTTTACTGGCTAA
>JAOFNL010000074.1 GCA_028041985.1 Psychromonas sp.
TGGATGTAAAGAAAGTTAGTAAATATAAAAAAACAAAAAAGCCCCAAGCTTATAATAAACTGGGGCTTTTTAATCAGTGACGAAAGATGATGCTACAATAAGTTTTTTCTAACGAGTCCACTTACTTGCGCCATATCTGCACGCCCTTGAATGTCTTTTTGGAGTATCCCCATCACTTTACCCATATCTTGCATGCCTTTAGCTTCAACAGCTGCAATGGCTTGTTTAATATGAGTATCGATCTCTTCCGAAGTCAGTGCTTGAGGTAAAAACTCTTCTAAAATAACAAGTTCAGCTTTTTCAATATCAGCAAGATCATGGCGTTCAGCTTTTTCAAACTGACTAATTGAATCTTTACGCTGTTTAACTGATTTAACAACAACTGCCGTAACAGCATTATTATCTAGTTCAACTTGGTCGTCTAATTCAATTTGTTGAACAGCAGCCATTAATGAGCGGATAGTCTTCAATCGAAGCTTATCCTTTGCGCGCATTGCTAGTTTTTGTTCTTCTTTAAATCTTGCTTTTAAAGTCATCGAGAACCTTTAACTATTCTAGTAAAGACGAACGCGACGAGCGTTATCACGAGAAAGTTTTTTCAAGTGACGTTTAACAGCTGCTGCTTTAGCACGTTTGCGAACTGTAGTAGGTTTCTCGAAGAATTCACGCTTACGTGTTTCTGCTAAGATACCTGCTTTTTCACAAGAACGTTTAAAACGACGTAGTGCTACGTCAAATGGTTCGTTTTCACGAAGTTTAATTACTGGCATATGCCTATTACCTTTATGGTTACGGTCGTAAATTGACCAGTGCATTTAAATTGGTGCGAGATTTTAATCCTATTTGGGGGATAATGTAAAGAAATTCCGTATTAAATTTCATTAAAAAAGTATAAAGATCCTAATGATCTTTAGATCTGCTTTTTTATAATCATGATATACAAAAAAATCAGTGATCATTGTTCTTTTCAGCTAGAATGTGTTTTATTTTTTTATTTGAGTCTATTTGGCTGTCTTGTTTAGCCAATAATTAAAAGTGATGAGGTTGTTATTTTGCGTATCTTAGGCATTGAAACATCATGTGATGAAACGGGGATCGCCGTTTATGATGATCAACAAGGTTTGTTATCGCACCAATTATATAGTCAGGTTAAATTACATGCTGATTATGGTGGTGTTGTCCCTGAATTAGCTTCTCGTGACCATGTACGTAAAACGATTCCACTTATTAAAGAAGCGCTAAAACTCGCTAATTGCACAAAAGATGATATTGATGCCATTGCATACACTGCTGGCCCTGGACTAGTTGGGGCATTATTAGTCGGTTCATGTATTGGTCGCAGCCTCGCATTTGCTTGGGGTAAACCTGCAATCGCAGTACATCATATGGAAGGACATTTGTTAGCACCTATGTTGGAAGAGGATAAACCAGATTTTCCTTTTGTTGCATTACTGGTTTCAGGTGGCCATACCTTATTAGTACAAGTGGATGATATTGGCGAATATACTTTATTAGGTGAAAGCATTGATGATGCTGCTGGTGAAGCCTTTGATAAAACAGCAAAACTGCTTGGGTTGGATTATCCTGGTGGACCACGATTAGCTAAAATGGCAGAACAAGGCGTTGCTGGACGATTTAAATTCCCAAGACCAATGACTGATAGACCTGGATTAGACTTTAGCTTTAGTGGTTTAAAAACTTCTGCGGCAGTGACCATTGCGCGTGAAGGAAAGGATGATCAAACACAAGCCGATATTGCTTATGCCTTTCAAGAAGCCGTTATTGATACCATTGCAATAAAATGTAAGCGTGCTTTAAAACAAACAGGTCTTAAACGACTAGTTGTTGCTGGCGGAGTAAGCGCTAACACCGCTTTACGTGAACAACTTGCGGCTACAATGAAAAAACTAGGCGGGAACGTTTATTATCCTCGTAATGAATTTTGTACCGACAATGGAGCAATGATTGCTTATGCTGGTATGCAGCGCTTAAAAGCAGGGCATACTCAAGGATTGGAAATCAAAGCAAAGCCGCGTTGGCCTTTACAAGATTTGCCAAGTGTAAATAGTAAGATTAACGACTAATTTACCTTAGTTCTTCGAATAATAAAAAACCGCGTTGTGCGGTTTTTTAGTTTCTATCATATTGTCATCTTGACTAGGCATCTCTTGGTAGACCTTTGATGACTGCTTTAATTAAACGTTGGTTTAGTCTATCCATATTAATAGATGAATTTTGTTGGTGTTCTGATAACGCCCACTGAATATGCTCATTAACTAATTGATCTTCACTTTGTGCTAATTTATTTTGTAAAGTGGTGACTATTTCTATGTTTGTTGGTGCATTTCCTAATGCAATGGCAATATTCCTTAACCAACGTTGATAGCCAATTCTACGAATAGGTGAGCCTTCTGTATTTTTTAGGAAGGTTTCTTCGCTCCAATTAAATAGTGTAATTAATGACTGATTCTGTAAAAAGTCCCTAGCTTGATAATCTGATTCTTCAGTTATCTCGGCAAAGCGATTCCATGGGCAAATTAATTGGCAATCATCACAACCGTATATTCTGTTGCCAATTGCTTTTCGGAATTCATTGGGGATACTACCTTGTAATTCAATGGTTAAATAAGAGATGCAGCGTCGACCATCAACGACATAAGGAGCTACGATAGCTTGGGTAGGACAAATTTTTATGCAAGCGACACATTGACCGCATTGATTGGTTTGTGCGTTGTCTACAGGCAAGGGCAAATCGACTAATAACTCTCCAATAAAAAACCAGGAGCCTGCTTCCTTATCAAGTAATAAGGAGTGTTTACCAATCCACCCTAAGCCTGCTTTTTCTGCTAATGGTCTTTCTAATACTGGTGCGCTATCTACAAAAGGGCGAAAGCCAAGTTCACTTATTTCTGTTTGAATTTTATCGCCTAGTTGTTTCAATTTTTTACGTAGTACTTTGTGGTAATCTCGACCCAGTGCGTAACGACTTATATAAGCCAACTCTTTATTTTCTAAATTAGATGCAAATTGTGCGTCTTCGGGCAAATAGTCCATGCGAGCGGAAATAACACGTAATGTGCCAGGCAATAATTCATCGGGTCTAGCACGTTTCATCCCGTGCTTTTCCATATAGTCCATTTCACCGTGGTAATTGTTGTCTAGCCATTGTTGTAAGTTGGCTTCTTGGTCTTTTAAATCAATATCACTGATGCCAACTTGTTGGAACCCTAACGTTTTCCCCCATTGCTTTACTTTTAATGCAAGCGCATTTAATTCACAATCTGTAAGTTCTTTGGGATGAGGTATTGCTAACTCATTAGGTAAGTTTTCAGGTGGTTGATTATTTTTCATTATGCGCATCTGTGGCTAAAAATTAAAATATTGCGATTTTGACGATGCAGAATAACGCAATGTCGGATAACTTTACCACACTATTTATATTTGTTTTTTATGGTGAAACATCTGATATTCACACAGTTGAGGGTACGAAACAGCTAAAGTGCCGATAAAAAGTTGTTTTATGTTAGCAATGTTGTTGATCATGTTGTGGCTAGAGGTGGTATCAATCATCTGCTTTCTGGTATTATCACTTTTATTTAAAGAATAATGACTTAATACTTTTTACTTTAAGCGTTGTCTATTTATTATCGGAAGTCAGTAAAACTAAATGTCTAATCAATTTAAAGAAAAATTACTCGATGCAGAGCAAACTGTTTTATTTGGTAAACGTTTAAGCAATGCTTGTGATGTCGCGATATGTATCTATTTACATGGGGATTTAGGCGCAGGCAAGACAACATTAACACGTGGTTTTATTCAAGGTTTGGGACATATTGGTAATGTAAAGAGTCCAACTTATACATTAGTTGAACCTTACGAACTTGCTAAATGGCAAGTCTACCATTTTGATCTATATCGTTTGTCTGACCCTGAAGAGCTAGAGTTTATGGGCATAAGAGATTATTTTTCTGATACTAGCCATTGTTTAGTAGAATGGCCTGAACGTGGAAATGGTTTTTTACCTGAAGCAGATATTGATTTAACTTTGGTTTATGTTGGCGAACAACGTGAAATTACATTACAAGCAAATACGGAAGTTGGTGTGAGAGTATTGAAAAGATTATGAGAGTTTATGGAAGAAAGTTGGCATTGATTACTTCATTTTTAGATCTGAAATCTTATTTCAGATCTAAATTGTGCATGCAATTTTTCTATCTGTTCTTGGTTATTGTTTTATCACAAAGTTTAAATTCCAATGTTTTTGCCGCCCAACAAAATATATTAGAAGGTATACGTGCTTGGCCTTCCCCTGATAACACACGTGTTGTATTAGACCTTTCTGAGCAACCCAACTATGAAACGCATTATTTAACTAAGCCTGACCGTTTAGTGATTGATTTAAATACAACTGCTAATAAAGCCAAATTAGATGAAGTGATTAGTGATGGTAAAGTTGTCAAAGGTATTAGAGAAAGTGCTAGTGGGAAAGCCAATACCTTCCGTTTAGTGATTGATTTAAATCAAGCAAGTACTGCAAAAATATTTAGTTTACCTCCAGCTAAACCTTATGGACATCGTCTAGTAATAGATTTGCCTAATGTCGCTTCACAAGAGTCTAAAGTCATTGCAAAAGTACCAATGCAAGTTGTTGAGGGCCGTAATATTATTATTGCCATTGATGCTGGTCATGGAGGAGATGATCCTGGTGCATTAGGTAAATATACTTATGAAAAGAAAGTGACGCTTGAGATCGCTAAGCGTTTAAAAACTAAAATTGATTCACAAAAAGGGATGCAGGCTTTTTTAGTGAGAACGGGCGATTATTTTGTTAATTTGAATAAACGTTCTGATATTGCACGTAAAGGCGAAGCCGATTTTTTAGTATCCATTCATGCGGATGGTTTTACATCCAGTCAACCTAGAGGGGCTTCTGTTTGGGTGTTATCAAATCGCCGTGCGACTTCTGAACTTGGACGTTGGATGGAGAAACATGAGGCGCATTCTGAATTATTAGGTGGGGCAGGAGAGATTATTGGTGGTGCTGATAGCGTTCCATTTTTAAATAAAATGCTGCTTGATATGTCCATGGGAAATACCATGGATGTTGGTTATGCAATTGGTGATTTAGTCAGTGAAGAGCTTTCTCGAGTCACTAAAATGCATAAGAAAAAACCTGTGCACGCGAGTCTTGCAGTTTTAAAGTCTCCTGATATTCCTTCTATTTTGGTTGAAGCTGGCTTTATTACTAACCGAACAGAAGAACGTTTATTGAATCAACCAGACTTCCAAAATAAAATTGTGAATGCGGTTTATAAGGGAATTTATACACATTTTGTACAATCGCCCCCCCAAGGAACTCTATTTGCTCAGAAGAAACGAGTCATTAAACATACCGTGCGAAGTGGTGAGTCTATCTCCGAACTAGCAAGGCGTTATAGTGTGAGTGGCACGCAATTAAAAACATACAATGATTTAAAATCAAATACGTTACATGTTGGACAGGTTTTAAAAATTCCACCCAATTATCACGTTGTTATGCGACCAGATCCTGTTACGCCTGTTGTCATTCCAGAACAACGTAAGGAAGAGTTGGTGCATGTCGTGCAACGAGGAGAATCCCTGTCTGTTATTGCTAACAAATACAATAAAAGTACCGGGCAGTTAAAATCACATAATAATTTACGCTCAACATCATTAGCTATTGGGCAAAAAATTAAGATCCCAGATCAAAATAGTTCACCTCATTCTTCTAAATCGGTTGCTAAAACAGTGATCCAAAAAGAGCGTGTTCATGTTGTTCAACGTGGTGAGTCTTTATCTGTGATTGCCAATAAATACAATAAAAGTACCGGGCAATTAAAGTCGCATAACAATTTGCGTTCAACTTCATTAGCCATTGGTCAAAAAATTAAGATACCGGGTTCTGTTAATACCGAGCCTGAAACTGAAATGCTAACTCAAGTAGAGCAAGTTCATATTGTTGCTAGTGGAGAGTCATTGTCTGTTATTGCTGAGCAATATAATAAAACTATGAGTGAATTGAGCTCCCATAATAATTTACGCTCCACGTCATTAGCAATTGGTCAAAAAATTAAGATCCCTGGCAGTTCTGATTCCACAACGGTTTCACCGACTATTGAAGATTTAATAGAAGAGGTTGTACAACAAGAACAAACACATAAAGTAAAATCTGGTGAGTCATTATCAGTTATTGCTAGCCGTTACAACACTTCAACCGCTACGTTAAAATCTTATAATAATTTGCGTTCTACCTCGTTAGCAATTGGTCAAACAATTAAAATCCCTGGTAGTTCTGATTCCACAACGGTTTCGCCGACTATTGAAGATTTAATAGAAGAGGTTGTACAACAAGAACAAACACATAAAGTAAAATCTGGTGAGTCATTATCAGTCATTGCTAGCCGTTACAACACTACAACCGCTACGTTAAAATCTTATAATAATTTGCGTTCTACCTCGTTAGCAATTGGTCAAACAATTAAGATCCCTGGCAGTTCTAATTATACAGTTGATTCAGCAACGGTTTCACCGACAATTGATGAATTGGTTGAAGTAGAAGATAAGGTTGTACAGCAAGCTCAAGTGCATGAAGTGAAAAGTGGTGAGTCATTATCTGTTATTGCCAGTCGTTACAACACCACCACTGCGACGTTAAAATCACATAATAACTTGCGATCGACTTCGTTGGCGATTGGACAAAAAATAAAAATACCTGGGGTCGAGGATTCTCAACAAAGCGCAGCAGAAATAATTGCAATGCCAACTTCGCACAAAGTCAAAAGTGGAGAAGCGTTATCTGTTATTGCACAGCAATATGGCCGTAGTGCTAAAGAATTACGAATTTTTAATAATTTAAGTTCATCTCGTTTATTAGTTGGCCAAATATTAAAAATTCCTGCTGAAGGTGAAGATATTCCTGAAGTCCCAGAATTTCATATTGTAGCAAGTGGACAATCGCTCTCTGTCATTGCGCAAATGTATGGAACCACAAGCAAACAATTAAAAGCCTATAATCATTTACGGTCTAATGCTTTGGCAATTGGTCAAAAACTAAAGATTCCAACTGAAAAAATCCAGCAAACCACTCACAAAGTACGAAGCGGTGAGTCTCTATCGGTTATTGCACAACGTTATGGAATTTCAACTAGAGCCATTATCTCTATCAATAACTTACGTTCTCATTCGCTTGCTATTGGGCAAGTCTTAACTATTCCTATGAGTTAATGTAGCGAGTTTATTATGTCTATTAAAATATTACCTGCTCGTTTAGCTAACCAAATTGCTGCGGGTGAAGTTGTTGAACGACCTGCTTCAGTGGTTAAAGAGCTCGTTGAAAATAGCTTAGATGCAGGGGCAACGCGCATTGACATTGAGATAGAACAAGGCGGTGCGAAGTGTATTCGTATTAAAGATAATGGTAATGGTGTAAGTAAAGATGAGCTTACACTGGCTTTAAGTCGGCATGCCACTAGTAAAATTAGCCATTTAGATGATTTAGAAGCGATTGTTAGTCTAGGGTTTCGTGGGGAAGCATTAGCCAGTGTGAGTTCCGTTTCTCGATTGTCATTTACTTCAAAGCCCGAAAATCAAGAGCAAGCTTGGCAAGCGATTGCAGAAGGCCGTGACATGCAAGTGAATGTGCAACCTGCGGCTCACCCACAAGGCACTACCGTTGAGGTGTTAGATCTGTTTTTTAATACACCTGCCAGACGTCGATTTTTAAAAACTGAAAAAACTGAATTTCAGCATATTGATGAGCTTATTAAGCGTATCGCTTTGAGTCGATTTGATATTGCAATTACCTTAAAACACAATAATAAAATAGTAAGGCAATATCGCGCGGCTCCAGAACAAGCGCAACAAGAGAAGCGTATTGCGACAATTTGTAGTGAACAATTTATACAAAATGCCGTCTATTTTGAACATGCAGATCAAGCTTTAAAAATTTCTGGTTGGGTATCTGATCGCTTATCACCTAGACCATTAGCTGACGTGCAGTATTGTTATATTAATGGGCGAATGATTCGCGATAAGTTAGTGAATCATGCGATTAAACAGGTTTACGCACATTTTCTACCTCAAGGCATGTTCCCTGGTTACATTATATATATTGAGTGTGATGCCAAAGAAGTGGATGTGAATGTTCACCCTGCAAAGCATGAAGTCAGGTTTCATCAAGCTCGTTGGGTCCATGACTTTATTAGTAGCACGTTGAATATTACATTAAATGACAGTTCATTATTAAATCATGAAGTAGACTCTTTAGTTGAGAGTCAACGAATATCAGAGCATGCATATCAACCACCGAGCAGTTTACAACAGGAAAAAGTGACTCGCGCTTATAGTAGTGATAACAGTGGTAGACATACCCAATCTGATAATCAAGTGCAGTATAGTGGACAATATCAGCGACCTCATTTAAGCGAACAACAAGTCGGTGCTTATTGTGATTTTGTTGCTGAGGCTTATCAGCAACCTGTCACATCTTCAGAAAGGCTAAACATAGCTAATAATGAAAGCCGTAATAGTGCTCGCGATAATAAAGCGGCTAATATCCTGACTTTGATTAATACGGAATATGCATTAATTCACGTGCATAAGTCCCCCTTGCTTGAATTATCGGCAAATGGTTTACTGTTAATGTCCTTAAAGCAGGCGAACAAAATTGCGACTTCTCAACATTTATTTACAGCTTGTCAAAATGGTGAAGTCATTGCACAGCCTTTATTATTGCCGGTTCGCTTTAAGGTGGATTCAATTATGCGAAAGACGGCAGAGCAAGCAAGTAGTGTTTTAAATCGTCTTGGCTTTTCTTTTAAATTTCAATCTGATTTTTTAATTGTTAGTCAGGTTCCTAGCCATTTTAGGCATTCCCCAATTGCGGCAATCTTACCAACACTGTTTGATCATTTAAGTCATTCTGAGCTCAATGAAAGTGAAGGGAATTTAAAAGTGTTATGCGATCTGTTGAGTGAATTACTCGTCACCCATGATACAGATAAAGTACTCACTGTAGCTGAAATCGATCTGCTGTTAGTGTCATTAATAGATAAGCAATTTACATCAGAGCAATTACAAGCTTGTTTTCAACAGCCAGATTTATCGTTGCTAATACAAGGGATCCAATAGAATGTCTGAATCAAAAAGCATTTCATTTCCTAAAGCCATTTTTTTAATGGGGCCCACTGCTTCAGGAAAAACGGATTTAGCGATCAGATTGGCACAAGAATGCCAATGTGAAATTATTAGTGTTGATTCTGCCTTGATTTATAAAGG
>JAOFNL010000075.1 GCA_028041985.1 Psychromonas sp.
ATGAATGATCCCTGTTGACTAACGTCAGCAGGGATTTTTTCGTTTTAGCATTATATACAGGCTATTTAATGCTACAATTCGCTTCCAATTTGCTATTACATTTCATCTCTCGATCAATTAAGGCTTAAATTGTTATGAATGCAATCGAACTTCAAAATATAACCAAAACCTATAAAGGCGGGGTGACCGCATTAAAAGGGATCTCTTTAGAAGTTGCCGAAGGTGATTTTTATGCGTTGCTTGGTCCTAATGGGGCAGGTAAATCTACAACGATTGGTATCATCTCATCGCTGGTAAATAAAACATCAGGCAAAGTAAGTGTCTTTGGTTATGATATTGATAAGCAACTTGAGGAGGCCAAAAGTCAAATAGGGTTAGTGCCACAAGAATTTAATTTCAACCCATTTGAGCCACCACTACAAATATTAGTGAATCAAGCTGGTTATTATGGTACTCCGAGAAAAGAAGCTTACGTTAGAGCTGAAAAATATTTAAAGCAGCTTGATTTGTGGGGAAAACGAAATGAACCTGCAAGGCAATTATCAGGTGGAATGAAACGTCGTTTAATGATTGCGAGAGCGTTAATGCATGAACCTCGTTTGCTTATTCTTGATGAGCCAACTGCAGGAGTTGATATTGAGCTTCGTCGTTCAATGTGGGTTTTCTTGAGTGAGCTTAATAAACAAGGTGTCACAATTATTTTAACGACTCACTATTTAGAAGAAGCTGAAAGTTTATGTCGTAATATTGGCATCATTAATCAAGGCGAGTTAGTCATTAACACTACGATGAAAGATTTGATTGGCCGCTTAGATAGTGAAACTTTTATTCTTGACGTTAATTCTTCAACACATCTTCCTGTGAGTGATGATTTTAAATTAACGGTAATTGATCAAAATACTATCGAACTAGAAATTGCTAAAGAACAATCTTTGAATAAAGTATTTGAGCTGTTAACCCTAGAAGGGGTGCGTGTTAATAGCCTTCGAAATAAGTCTAATAGACTAGAAGAGCTATTTTTAGAATTAGTAAAAAAAGGAGTTATTGATGCTAAATAGAAAATATATCATTGCACTTAAAAGCATCTGGCTAAAAGAAATAAATCGTTTTTTACGCATTTGGGTACAAACCTTAGTGCCTCCCGCTATCACTATGACCCTATATTTTGTTATTTTTGGTAACTTAATCGGTCAAAGAATTGGTGAGATGGAAGGCTTTAGCTATATGGCTTTTATCGTACCTGGTTTAATTATGATGTCGGTGATTACTAATTCATACTCAAACGTCGCATCCTCTTTTTTTAGTGCAAAGATGCAACATAATATTGAAGAGTTATTGGTAGCCCCTGTACCTAATTACATCATCATATGGGGTTACATTGGCGGAGCGGTAGCTCGAGGGTTAATGGTTGGCTTTATTGTTACTTTAGTATCTTTATTTTTTGTGGATTTGAAGATTTATAACTTACTCATATTAATATCGAGTGTGCTGTGCACTTCTATTTTATTTGCCATTGCTGGTTTATTAAACGCAATATTCGCTAAAACTTTTGATGATATCAGTATTATTCCTACTTTTGTTTTAACGCCTTTAACTTACCTTGGCGGTGTTTTTTATTCAATCTCATTATTGCCTGATTTTTGGCAGGGCATATCACACTTTAACCCTGTTTTTTACATGATTAATGCTTTTCGCTATGGTTTCTTGGGTATTTCTGATGTACCCATCGGTTGGTCTTTTGCTGTGATCTTTACTTTCATTATCGTAGGTTATTCATTGGTTTCGATCTTACTTAAAAAAGGAGTAGGTATCCGTTCATGAATGAAATTATTGGTGATTCAAGGAGCATCACTTCAAATCAACTTGGACTACATGAAAAGTTAGATGAAGTGGTGCTAAAGCACTTACAACACAATTTTAAAAAACCTTATCAAACGCATACATTAGAGGCTTTTAAAGAGATTGAAAAGTGGGTCGAGCAACAAGGCAAACCGATTATATTCGATTCTTGTTGTGGCGTTGGTGAAAGTACTTACCATATCGCTAAATTGCATCCAGAGGCAATAGTGTTAGGTATGGATAAATCTGCAGATAGATTATCTAAACATCCTATTATTGATACTCCAGTAAACAATGAGCTCGATAATTATCGTTTATTACAAGTTAACCTTAATGATTTTTGGCGCTTGGCTGTGGAAGCTGACTGGTCACTGACACATCATTATCTGTTGTATCCCAATCCTTGGCCTAAAGCTAAACACTTACAACGGCGATGGCATGGAAGTGCTGTTTTTCCCTCCATTATCGCCTTAGGTGGGAAACTTGATTTAAGAAGTAATTGGTTCACATATATAGAGGAATTTCAGCGTGCTTTGCAACTTGCTAATATTAAAAGCGAGACTGAAATTTACAGTAGTGATCAAGCAATAACTCCTTTTGAACGCAAATATTGGGCGAGTGGGCAGCAATCTTTACGTTTAACCTGTGAGTTATCGAAGTAATACCAATCGAAGTAAATCGCTGATCTATTTTACTGGCTAAAACAACTCACAATTTCGTAAAGGGAATAACCATTTACGTCAATTTACGCCTCGAATTGAATTGTTTTTTCTGCGCAAAATTTAGATCACATACTTACTACAATTGGTATAATTTTAAATCAATCATCAAATTTTTTTAATAAGTGAAATAAAAATAACGTTTTATAGGTCTATCTTTAACACCACTGATGTTTGAGGGAAAAGCTATGCTTATAAAACGCACTAAAAAATCTGATTTAAAAGAATCTCAATTAACCAGTGAGTCTCTATATAAAGATCGCCGAAATATTATTAAAGGTCTCGGACTTGCTGCGATAACACTTCCTTTTGTTAAACCTGCTAGTGCTGCATTATTTGATGTTTTCTCTGATAATAAAGATGAAGGTGACTTGCTCTTTAAACGGACGCCATTATCGTTTACTAAAAACCCCAAATATCAATCATTATCCACTCTTACACCTGAAGATAAAATTTTAAAATATAATAACTTTTACGAATTCGGGCTTGATAAAGGAGATCCATTTGAATATAGCCAACAGTTTGAAGTCGATCCATGGGCATTAACAATCGATGGGTTAGTGGATAAACCAATAACATTAAACTATGAAGACTTACTAAAAAAGTTTGAAATAGAAGAACGTTTATATCGGATGCGTTGTGTTGAAGCATGGTCGATGAATATCCCTTGGTTAGGTTTTACACTTGCTACATTATTAAAAGAAGCTGGCGTTAAATCAGATGCAAAATTTGTACGTTTTGAAACCCTTTATGATCCTCTGCAAATGCGAGGGCAAACTTCTCGTTTTATAGGTGGCGGCATTAACTTTCCTTATGTAGAAGGACTGACGATTGAAGAAGCAATGAATCCATTAGTGTTGCTTTCTGTCGGGCTTTACGGGAAAACGTTAGCTCCTCAAAATGGAGCACCTATCCGTTTGGTCGTGCCTTGGAAATACGGTTTTAAAAGCATTAAATCTATTGTGAAAATTACATTAACGGATAAAGCTCCGGTTACTACTTGGCAGTCGATTGGACCTGATGAATATGGATTCTATGCAAATGTGAATCCTAGAGTTGATCATCCTCGTTGGAGCCAAAAGAATGAAAAAATTATTGCGGAAGGGAATGTTTTTCAGCAGAAACGTAAAAAAACTTTAATGTTTAATGGTTATGAAGAAGAAGTCGCTCACTTGTATAAAGGAATGGATCTTTTACGTAATTTTTAAGTGCTATACAAAAAAGAGTCTTCTAATTAAATATAAATACTGAGTACTAACAATGAACAAAATCCCGCCCTTAGCAATTACTTTAATCAAGGTGATTATTCACTTGGTTTCACTGTCGGTATTATTGTATTTGTATTTATTGATTGATAGTGGAAGGCTAGGTGCCGATCCAGTTAAAGAAATGATCCATTTCTTAGGCAAAACCGGACTCAATTATTTATTAATTACCTTAGCAATCACTCCATTGAGTAAACGTTTAAAGCAACCTTTATTAGGTCGATTAAAACGCTTACTAGGTATTTATACCTTTGTTTGGACTAGTTTACATATTACTGCATTTTTATGGTTAGAGTTAAGCTGGGAGTGGGGATTTTTATTTGAGGAAATAATTAAACGCCCTTATTTATCATTAGGTATGCTAGCTTGGGTTATTTTATTATTGCTAAGTATTACTTCGTTAAATGCCATAAAACGGAAAATGAAACAGAGCTGGTTTATTTTACATCGCTGGGTATATGTTGCGGTTATTTTAGGGACTATTCATTACTATTGGTCTGTAAAATCGGGGGTAACGGAACCTATTATTTATTTTATTATTTGCTTTGTTCTATTAAGAGAGCGGAGCCCCTATTTTAAGAGCAAGTTCACTTCTGTACTTAAAGTGATAAGCATGAAAAGCAATTAATCATTTCTCTTTACAGTATTGTGATTGTGAAAGTAGAGAAAAATGATTAATCCTTTTACGTCTATTTTATCATTTAAGCGCCCAAAGTTTGGCAATATTTTCAGCAACATTTTCGACATTATGATTGGCATCGGCAAAAGCTTGTTGTAATGTCATTGCACCTGGTACGGCAGCAAAAACAGCATCTATACCGCATTCATAAACTGCTTGATGCTTTGCGCCTAAACTACCCGCTATGCCAATCACTGGAATATTGAATTGTTTGGCCACTTTAGCGACACCCATAGGGGTTTTACCATAAACGGTTTGATTATCGATTCTGCCTTCACCAGTGATGACTAGTTCGGTATTTACCATGTATTTACTTAGCCTAACGGCTTCTAATACTAATTCGATACCTGGTCTTAATGATGCGTTAGCAAACGCCATTAAAGCCGCTCCCATTCCTCCAGCCGCTCCTGCTCCTGGTTTATCGAGTACATCAATATTAAGCTGTTGTTTAATACATTCTCCATAATGTTTTAAGCCAGCATCTAATAATTCTATATCTGCTTCGGTTGCGCCTTTTTGTGGACCAAATACGCTAGTTGCACCTAACTTCCCACATAGCGGGTTATCAACATCACAAGCGACTAAGACTTCACAAGCGGTTAAACGAGGATCTAATGCATCGGTGTTAATTTGTTTGATGAGTCCTAAACTACCGCCATTAGGCTCAATAGCATTTCCCTCATGGTCTAAAAAAGTGACCCCAAGCGCGGCCAACATTCCTATACCACCATCATTAGTCGCACTACCACCTAAGCCAATAATGATTTTGGTCACACCTTGGTCAAGGGCTGCTTTAATGAGTTCTCCTGTGCCATAGCTAGAAGTTTTTTTGGGATCGCGAAGGTTAGGTGCGACATGGTGTAAGCCACTCGCTGCGGCCATCTCAATCACGGCTGTTTTTGAATGGTCACCTAATACGCCATAGAATGCATCGACAGGTTGTTTTAGGGGCCCTGTGACAGTCAGGTTAACAATATGACCATGAGTTGCATCGACAAGTGACTGCACCGTACCTTCACCGCCATCAGCAACTGGGATTAAGTGAAATTCAGCATCGGGGAAAACGCGTTGCATGCCAGTTTTAATCGCTGTGCATACCTGTTGTGCGGTTAAGCTTTCTTTAAATGAATCAGGTGCAATGACTATTTTCATATCAATCTCCAATGTAATAATACTAATTGTTGTTATTAGATATTCTATTGAAATGCTAGATAAATAGATCTGTTAAGCCGTTAGTCATCATAAGTGCTATCGATAAGGCAATAATAAAAGTTAGCACATAGCATCATTGTTAACGATTGCTTATTTTATCAACATCAGTATTAGCTAAGGATTTAATCTATTACGATTAGTAAGTTGAACCAGTATATACCTAGTAAGCGATGAAAATCACTAGTTACAGACCTATTTGTGCTAAGAAAGTAGGCAAATAATAATTGAAAGCAGTAGATAAAATGTAACATTAAGCATTAAAAAACCGTTAATATTTATATATTAACGGTTTGATATATAGTCAATAAGTCTTCTAAAGGGAGATTAAGCGACTTGAATTGGTACGTCTTTACTTGTACGAACGATGTTATTGTCTTTGTCTAAATAAACTAAACTTGGTTTGTGTGTTTTAATTTCTTCAGCTTCCATACTTGCGTAAGTACAAATAATGACACGGTCACCAACAGCTGCTTGACGTGCTGCTGCACCATTAACTGAAATTATTTTTGAACCACGTTCTCCCACAATTGCGTAAGTTGAAAAACGACCGCCAGTTTCAATATTATAAATATCTATTCTTTCGTATTCTAAAATTCCCGCTTGCTCGAGAAGGTCTTGATCAATCGCACATGAACCTTCGTAGTTTAATTCAGCATGTGTAACGCGAGCTTGGTGCAATTTACCAGTTAGTAGTGTTTTTTTCATACAAAACCTTTGAGTCTAAAATTTAAAAGTGGTGTCTTTTCAGCAGGGGCGACTATAAAGTAAAACCTTTACTGGTGCAAATTAACCACGACATTATCGATTAAACGCGTGCTTCCTAAAAAAGCAGCCATTAGAATAACGGCTTGTTTACTACCTTCATTTAAAGGAGCCAAAGTAATTGGATCTACAACATGAATTTCATCAGTTTTAAAGCCTGAGTTATCTAATGTAAGGCTCGCTTCAGTGACTAATTGGGAGCAGTTTTTAACGTTCAATTGTATCTTTTTCCCAAGCTCAGTCATCACTTCTGCAATTTTGGGAGCAAGTAACTTTTCATCTGCAGATAATTTATTATTACGAGAACTCATGGCTAAGCCTGATGCTTCTCGGACTGTTTCAACTGGGATGATATTAATTGGCATGGCTAAATCACTAACCATTTGTTTGATCACAGCGAGTTGTTGGAAATCTTTTTTACCAAAACAAGCAAAATCAGGTTGCACTAAATTGAATAGTTTAGTGACAATGGTACTAACGCCTCGGAAATGACCAGGTCGTAATTCACCTTCTAATTGATCTGATATCCCTGGAACCTCAACAAATGTTTGCGCTTCTAAGCCATTTGGATAAATTGCATCTACGGTCGGTATAAATACGATATCAACGCCTGCTTGTTCAAGCTGTGCGCAATCTTCAGCTAATGTTTTTGGGTAGTTAGCTAAGTCATTGGCATTGTTAAATTGCATGGGGTTAACGAAAATACTGACAACGGTGACTTCTGCGTGCTGTTGACCTTCTTTAACTAATGTTAAATGGCCTTGATGTAAATTGCCCATGGTTGGTATGAAACTAACCTGAGCTCCTTGCTGTTTACGTTTTTTAATTTCACTACGTAACAGCTTAGGATCTTCAATTATTTGCATTGTAAAACTCTTAACAAAAACGCTTTATTTTAATAAACGGTTGTTGGAACGCTCAGCTTATATGGTTAATAAGCTGATAATGATAAGTCTATCGCTCTAATAAAAACTATGTTCAGCACCAGGGAAAATCTTATTCTCCACCTGCTCTTTATATAGTTCTACGGCTCGACGAATATCACCTGTTTCAACTAAAAAGTTTTTAGAAAATTTAGGGCAAAAACCTGCTGAGATACCAAATGCATCATGCATTACTAATATTTGACCATCGGTTTCAGTGCCCGCGCCAATTCCTATCACAGGAATGTGTAATGCTTCTGTAACACGTTTTGCCAGTGCAACAGGAACACATTCAAGTACTAACAGTTGTATGCCTGCTTGCTGTAATGTTAGCGCATCTTCGAGCAGTTTTTCTGCTTGTGCATCATTGCGACCTTGTACTTTATAGCCGCCAAATACATTAACCGACTGTGGCGTTAACCCTAAATGTCCACACACAGGGATACCTCGTTCAATTAAGCCTGTGATTGATTCTGTTAACCAAGCACCACCTTCTAGTTTAACCATGTTAGCGCCAGCTCGCATTAATGTAGCTGCATTGCTATAGGTTTGCTCTGGTGTCGCATAGCTCATGAAAGGCAAATCAGAGATAATTAAAGATTTTTCAGTCGTACTGGCGACTGATGCAGTATGATATGCAATATGTTTTACGGTTACTGGGAGTGTTGAGTCATGTCCTTGTAATACCATACCTAGAGAATCACCCACCAACAAAACTTGAATACCCGCTTGGTCAAATATTGACGCAAAACTAGCATCGTAAGCAGTAATACAGGTTATTTTTTCTTGCTCTTTTTTCATTTTAGCTAAACGAGAAACGCTTATTTTAGCCATTATTGCTCCTAACTCGCAGTGGTGTGATGACGATCATTTTACTGAGGTGATTATTTAATTCAACTTGTTATGACAGTCAATCCATTTTTATCACAACTTTTTAGCATCTCGATCAATGAAGTGCCATCAGGCAATTGTAAAGAGGGTGCTATTTCAAATAATGGATAGAGTACAAACTCTCGCTCTTTCATTCCATAATGTGGAACAGTTAAACGTTCATTATGAATTGTCTGGTTAGCGTACAAGATAATATCTAAATCTAAGGTTCTTGGACCCCAACGATTCTCTTTACGCACACGACCTTGATTTTGTTCTATTTCTTGTAGAGCATCCAATAATTCCATGGCAGATAAATCAGTTTCAAGTTTAGCAACTGCATTAATATAATCTGGCTGATCTTGAGGCCCCATGGGCGCACTACAATATAAAGATGAACAAGCTACCAATGTTGTACTTTTTATTTTTCTTAGCGCTTCAATGGCTTGTTTTGCTTGTTCGATTGGTAAGGCTTGATTGCTCCCAATACCAATATAACTAATCATTTTTTGTATTCGGCGTTGGTTTACTTTTTGTTTTACTGTAACGGCGTTTTTTTGCAGGTCTATTCGCATCTGGCTTAAACTCTGCAGCTTTATTCACATTGTTACGGGCATAGCTATGTTCAGGTAGTTTGTTATGAAGCTGGTATTCTTCCCACCAAGCGGTTAATTCTGCTAATTCACGGCTTTGTTCTACACGCGCTCTTAAAGCGAGGAAATCAAATGCAGCGCGAAATTTTTCATGGGCATAAACACGTTGAGCTCGCTTACCACCAAAACGCGGCATACGTTGCTGTAGGATCCAAATATCTCGAATCGTAGCAGTAAAACGCTTAGGTATCGCAATGGTTTTAACTTGAATACTCAACACTTCATTCATCGCTAGTAAGAATGCATCATGCAAATCTATTCCGCTTTCAAAGCT
>JAOFNL010000076.1 GCA_028041985.1 Psychromonas sp.
AAAGGCAATACCACATCGACCTAAAGCATTCAGCACCGCTTGCATTGATGCAGTGACAATGTCATCACAATGAGCAGCAGCACAATAACGGTTACCTTTAATGCTGATTTGTACATAGGCCATGGCTTCTGCTTGTTCATTCTCTGCATCAAGTGTGCTCGGTAAAGCATGTTCGTTATAATCGATTAACACAATATCGTCACCAATACTTGCGCTTAAACCTTTAACAAACGCATCCAATACACCTTTACCTTTGCCGTTTAAGGCTATCTCACCATTACTTGTATCAAGCGTTGCCTGTAAGGTATCAACATTACCTTCACGATTAAGCTGATAACCCGAAATAATTGCAGCCTTTGCTGGTGCTAAATAAGTGTTAACGAAGATATCGTGAATCGCTTTTGAACTCACTTCTGATTCACTTTTCTCAGCAAAAGATTGAATATGAGGGCTAAAATCAACTTGCATCCAACGTGGCATTTGAATGCCATAATCTTGCTCAAGGACATAAGCGACACCACCCTTTCCAGATTGACTATTAATACGTATAACCTGCTGATAATTACGGCCTAAGTCACGGGGATCAATAGGTAAATATGCAACTTGCCAATGCGCATTAGGATCGACTTTGCGTTGTTCAGCATCAATACTCATACATTTATTGATTGCATCTTGGTGACTGCCTGAGAAAGCAGCAAAGACTAATTCACCCGCATAAGCATGGCGAGGATGAACCGCTAATTGCGTGCAACGCTCGACAGTTGAAATCACTCTATCCATATCAGAAAAATTCAGTTCAGGATCAATACCTTGGCTATAAATATTCATTGCCATAGTCACTATATCCATATTTCCTGTACGCTCACCATTGCCTAGTAAAGTCCCTTCGATACGGTCAGCTCCTGCTAGTACACCTAATTCAGCAGCGGCGACTCCACAACCTCGGTCATTATGCGTATGTAAACTAATTCTTACTGAATCACGACAACTAATATTATCGTTGATCCATTCAATTTGATCCGCATACACGTTTGGTGTTGAAACCTCGACTGTTGCAGGTAAGTTAATAATCACTTTATTGTCAGGTGTTGGTTGCCAAACATTAATAACAGCATCACAGACTTCAAGTGCATAATCCATCTCAGTGCCTGTAAAACTTTCAGGAGAATATTGAAAAGACCATTGTGTACTTGGCGCTTGTGCCGCCATATCACGTACCCATTCAGCACCTTGAACCGCAATTGCTTTAATCTCTTGTTTAGATTTTTTAAATACTTGTTCGCGTTGGACAGTCGATGTTGAATTATATAAATGAACAATCGCTTTTTTAGCCCCTTTTAACGCTTCAAAACTACGTGCTATTAATGATTCACGAGCTTGTGTTAATACTTGAATGGTTACGTCATCAGGAATCAAATCTTGTTCAATTAATTGGCGAACAAAATCAAAATCTGGCGCTGAAGCAGCAGGGAAACCGACTTCAATCTCTTTAAAACCAACATCAACTAATAATTTAAACATCTCTAGTTTTTGACTTGGGCTCATCGGCTCTATTAATGCTTGGTTACCATCTCGCAGATCTACACTACACCATTCAGGTGCTTCACTAATGATTTGATTTGGCCAACGTCTATCATTTTTTTGAATAGGCGTGAACGCGCGATATTTTTTATGGTTAAACTGAGATGTTTGATTATTAACTGACATAAAGCATTCCCTAAAACTATTTCGATAAACTACATAGTGGTTTTCTATAATTAATGTGGATTTGGTATGACTCTTTAATGACGACACTCTGGTCAAGGTCACATTAAAGAATCAACGAGTTGGCTCAGCATGGTAAGATTATTGCCCCCCATTTCCGGTTAGAAATTTCGCTCGCTATCCATGATGACACTATAAACAATTTTTATGAGTGAATGCTTGCAAAGTTACCCATTTAAAGACAGTATAATGCAATAAATCACTAACATTTAAATGATATGCAGTGATTAAATCCAACCAGAGAAATTTTAATGGCTAACATGATTAAATTAGACCGAATAGATAAGCAAATATTGCAACTCATGCAAGAAAATGCGCGAATGAGCAATTTAGAATTAGCAGATAGCATTGGTTTATCACCAACACCTTGTTCACGTCGAGTAAAGCGCTTGGAGGAATCAGGCATTATCGATAAACATGTCACCTTATTAAAACCAGCAGCGTTAGGATTAAACTTAACAGCCATGCTTGGTATCACGATGGACAGACATACGCCAGAACGATTTGATAATTTTGAAGCGGCTATCAAAGATATGCCAGAGGTATTGGAGTGCTTAATCGTTACTGGACAATCAGCAGATTTTTTATTAAAAGTAGTGGTAAAAGATATGCAACATTATGAAAAATTTTTACTCGGGAATTTAACTAAATTAGCGGGCGTTTCCGGTGTACATTCAAGCTTTGTATTAAGAGAAGTCGTTAAAAAGTCAGCATTGCCTTTAGACTGACATACATTAAATATTGCCATTAAACATGCTCAACAATGAGATGAAACGGATTAAATAAAGAATGACATTAAATACATTACAAAGGATCACAATTGAGCCAAACTCAACGGCAACAAGCGCAGTAATTTGGTTACATGGGTTAGGCGATTCAGGCGCAGGGTTTTCACCAATCGTTCCAATATTGAAACTACCAAAAGATCATCAAATTCGTTTTATTTTCCCACATGCGCCAGAGCAAGCCATTACTATCAATCAAGGGCATGTGACACGCTCATGGTATGACATTAAAAGTATGGAATTAACTAAAAGAGCTGATTTAAACGGTGTACTTGAATCAGAACAAGCCATTCACGCATTAATTCAAGAACAACTTGATGATGGTATTGCGAGTGAAAAAATAGTCTTAGCAGGATTCAGTCAAGGTGGTGTAATGAGCTTATTTACAGGCTTAAGATATCCTCAAAAGCTAGCAGGCATATTAGCCATGTCCTGTTATTTAGCGCATGGAGATAAATTACCTCCAGACCTATCATCAGCAAATTCTCAAACTGCTATTTTGCAACAACATGGAGAACAAGATCAGGTTGTCCTTCATAGCGCAGGGAAAATAGCGAACAAACTATTGCTTGAAAATGGTTATCAAACCGAGTGGAAAAGTTATTCAATGCAACATACATTAATCGCAAGCCAATTGACTGATATAGCTAAATGGCTTAAAACTATCCTAATAGAATAGGGAAACTAAATACACGTTATTAAATATAATGCATAAATTATCTATTATACCATTCCACTTAATTATACCGATTGCGTTATATATGTTATCTAAATGTCACGAAGAAAAAACAGTTCAATTCAAGGCCTAAATTGCTGTTCTCTTTACGAAATTTATAACGAAGAAGTGTGCTGTTTTAGCCAGTAAAATAGATAAGCTATTTATCGTAATTGGTATTAAACGAGCCTGATATCAACAAGTCACGCGATCTATTAAGGCGAATCCCACTAAATGGCAGCCCTATTTTACTGCAAATTCTCAGTAAGATAATCAATTAACATACGAACCTTTGGTGATAGGTATCGATTCTGTGGGTATACAGCCCAAATACCTTCCGCAGACTCTCTAAACTGCTCTAAGATCGTAATCAACTCTCCAGATTCAATATATGACTGAACATAATAATCAGGCAATTGTATAATACCTATATCTTTCAGGGCAGCATCTACTAAAGCAACACCGCTATTACAGCGCAAGTTACCTTTAACCCTAATATTTTTTTCCTTATTTTGTTCAGTAAATCGCCAATAATCTCGAGTCCCCAACAAACAATTATGATGTTTAAGCTCCGATAATGAATAAGGTTGCCCATACTTTTTCAAATAACCTTCAGAAACACAAACATAATTAAAACGTTGGCTCAGTTGCTTTGCAATTAAACTTGAATCTTGTAACTGCCCTAGTCGAATAGCAATATCAAAACCACTATCAATCAAATCAACTCGGTGATTAGTCAATTCAGTTGTGATCTCTATTTCGCCATATAGTGCAACAAAATCATTAATTAATGGTAAGATTTTTTGTTCTCCATAAGTAACCGGAGCGGTTAATTTTATTTTACCTTGAGGACTACGCTGTAATTGAGTGATAGCCTGCTCAGCAGTATCTAAACCATCTAATAAATGACGGCAATGTTGATAAAATAATTGAGCTTCTTGTGTTAAAGACACCTTTCGGGTTGTACGATAAAAGAGCTTTACTTGTAAACGATTTTCAAGCGCAGTGATTTGGCGACTAACTTGTGCAGTTGATATATTGAGATTTTTAGAGGCTAAAGAAAAGCTATGTGTTTCAGCAACTGCCACAAATTCATTAATACCCTGCCATTTCATTATTACCACCTAGTAAAAGTAATTTCCATTTTTCCTACATTATCATTATTGTAGAAACAAATATAATATCATCTATCAATGCAATAAATCGAATAACAGGAGTTAATATGACAGACCAATTTATAAAATCAAAAGCCGCGATTGCTTGGGGTCCTAATCAACCATTAACAGTTGAAGAAGTCGATGTGATGTTACCTAGAAAAGGCGAAGTATTAGTTAAAGTTATTGCTTCTGGTGTTTGTCATACCGATGCTTTTACTTTGTCAGGGCAAGACCCTGAAGGTTTATTCCCTGTTATTTTGGGCCATGAAGGCGGCGGTATTGTCGAAAAAATTGGTGAAGGCGTTACCAGTGTGAATGTGGGAGACCATGTGATTCCACTTTACACGGCCGAATGTGGCGAATGTAAATTCTGTAAATCGGGTAAAACTAACTTATGTAGCGCCGTACGCGAAACACAAGGTCGTGGTGTGATGCCTGATGGCACAAGCCGCTTCTATAAAGATGGGCAGCCAATATTTCACTATATGGGTTGCTCAACCTTCTCCGAATACACTGTTTTACCTGAAATATCATTGGCCAAAGTGAGTAAAGAAGCACCATTGGAAGAAGTGTGTTTATTGGGTTGTGGTGTGACTACAGGTATGGGAGCGGTTTTAAATACAGCAAAAGTAGAAAAAGGCGATAATGTAGCCATATTTGGATTAGGCGGCATTGGACTCTCCGCAATTATTGGTGCCAAAATGGCCGGAGCCAATAAAATTATCGGCATCGATATTAACGAAAGTAAATTTGAGTTAGCTAAACAGCTAGGTGCAACGGATTGCATCAATCCAAAAGATTACGACAAACCAATTCAAGATGTAATTGTAGAAATGACAGATGGTGGTGTTGAATACTCATTTGAATGTATAGGCAATGTTGATGTTATGCGTAGCGCTTTAGAGTGTTGTCATAAAGGTTGGGGTGAATCTGTAATCATCGGAGTTGCAGGAGCAGGACAAGAGATCTCAACACGTCCATTCCAATTAGTCACAGGCCGAGTATGGCGTGGCACTGCATTTGGTGGTGTTAAAGGTCGCTCAGAATTACCTGCGATCGTAGAGCGTTACATGGCAGGCGAATTTAAATTGAGTGATTTTATTACTCATACAATGCCGCTTGAAGATATCAATAAATCATTTGATTTAATGCACAGTGGTGAAAGTATTCGTAGCGTTATTCATTTCGATAAATAATCCCCTATTCTACAAATCTAAGGCGGCATAACCACTGTCTTAGATTTTATAAGGAAAAGTCATGAGCCTTAAAAATATTAACAGCAATAAGTCTTTTGAAGGTTGGCATAAACAATACACACACACATCATCCGTCCTAAATTGTGAAATGCGCTTTGCCATCTATTTACCCCCTCAAGCGACAATCGATACTCCTGTTCCGGTAATGTACTGGTTATCAGGTTTAACCTGTAGTGATGAAAACTTCATGCAAAAAGCAGGAGCTCAAAAATTAGCAGCAGAATTAGGCATTGCGATTGTCGCACCAGATACGAGCCCTCGTGGAGAAGAGGTCGCAGATGATGAAAATCAAGCTTATGATTTAGGATTAGGCGCTGGATTTTATGTCAATGCAACACAAGCACCATGGAAAAAACATTACCAAATGTACGATTATATCGTGCATGAATTACCCGCTTTGATAGAAGCGAACTTTCCTGTAACCAAACAACGCGTGATCAGTGGACATTCAATGGGAGGACATGGCGCATTAACAATTGGTTTGCGTAATCCTAATTTATATCAGTCAATTAGCGCATTTAGCCCAATCTGTAACCCAACTCGATGCCCATGGGGTGAAAAAGCGTTTTCTGCTTATTTAGGTCAAAATAAAGAAGACTGGAAAGCCTATGATAGTTATGAAATATTAGTTCAACTCTCACAGCATCAACCTATTTTAATCGACCAAGGTAGTGATGATTCTTTCTTAAAAGAGCAGCTAAAAACGGAAAGTTTATTAACACTAACGAGCAAAAATACAGCTGAAATAACAATTAATATACGCGAAGGGTATGATCATAGTTATTACTTCATCAGCAGCTTTATTGAGTCACATTTACGATTCCACGCAATCAATTTAGGCTTACTAGAAAAACACTAGCTTTTTATCACTAGTTAAGTTCATAAACTTAACTAGTGACTGTTAATCTTTCGAGTTTGTTTTTGCAGCAATTTGTTGGCTATTTATACAAGGCTAAAGCTTATGTCGCGTGGTTATTCTACATAAATAAGCGAAAACACAGTAGAAATGGTCAACAAATGTAGCCCTTCGGGTTCAACACAGTACGTTATGCTCTTTGTTAGCCAAGATTTACTTAAAATGACTAGGCTACACCTCACCTGCCTCGCTCAAAACACGCTGAGTTTAACAAAATTCGAACGGTAAAGGTTAAAAACCCTAGTGTGCACCCACTTCAAATTTAATTCATTGTTAGTCAATAATTTCTTATAAAAACAGTAAAAATGAAATTTTAAAATGGTCCTGTTGGTCTTTATCGATACTTTTTGTGATTGCAGTGAACTTTAGCTGATTAACTAACGTATTATTTTTTAAATAAAGATGAAAGGTTTCTATTATGGTCAAAGAAATAGCGCTGCGTTTAGGGGAAAAGGTCATGCCTAAGGCGCCTAAAATTTTACTGAGCAACGGGGATTATTGTATTCCACAGCATTATTTAACCTATCATCATACTTTGCAGAGTGTTGAAGCCCTTATTTGCGATATTGATTATGACCCAAGATATGTTGTTTTTGCAGCTCAAGAATCAGAGTCTATTTATATTCAAGTTGGAGTTATCGGGCATGATAATTATCATAAAAAATCAAAACACAAAGCAAATGACGTAAAACTATTGTTTGGAAGAAAGTGGCGAGTAGAGCCTGAATTACCGACATCAGAAATCATTCAAACTGTCTTTTTAGCAATCAAAAAATCCCGCGAACATGAAGTCCGAGAGCTATTTAAAATACAACTTGAGAACAGTACAACCACTCCTTTTAATACCCATATAGACTTACCTCTAATGGCAGAATTTTATAAGCCGAAAAAAATTACAACAAATCAAGAAGCATTAAAGACCTCGACACAAACGGTAGATGAGATTTTAGCGCTAATTACCTATGACCACAGCACATTAAGTCTACAATCAGTGCAACAACGTAGTAATGGAATTTGGTTGGTTGATATTAACGTCCATCAAACAACTCGAAGCACACTACCTGAAATGGTTGATGCAACGTTGTATTTAATGGTTGAGTCACTCACATTAAATTCACTCAGTCGCGCTTTAATAGCAGAAGTTGTTCGCCTCAGCGACCATCATGTTGATCAACATTTTAGCTATAAAGGTTTCCACCGTTTTGATCCTGCCATCGATATAACAAACATTGCAGACTTATCTCAACAAACTCGTCAACATGAGTTAGCAGTGCATTTTGAAAGGGAATTCTCCAAAACGAATCAACAAGTCGATTTAAAACGTATACCGACTGTTAAAGCTGGGCTATTAGCCCAAAAGCATAAACATATTATTGAACAATTTCTAACGGATAAAATTCACCCATACAGTACCGACATATAAAATAATGAAGGATGCGATTACTAGTGCTATTAACTAGTAATCGCCTGCCCACGATAGTACCTCACTTGTTTCGGCTTATCGTTAACGGCCCCTACCTTGCTTGAATTTAGTGCAGTGTCGTTTGATTTTAGTGCATTTTTAACTACAGGTTTTGGGTCATTCTGGATGATTTGACCACGATACATTCTTGGTGCAACCACATTTTCTTTTTCTGGTTCTGCAAAATAGTCTTTTTTATCGGCGCTGTGATTCGTTTTTCCTGAGCTTTTGCTCTGAATTTTAACTTCACTTTCAATTAACTCTTTTACATTTTTTACTTTTGAATCTAATGTTCTTACAGGTTCTTTTACTATTTTTCTAGCACTTTCTATCATCATTGAGGGGTTAATATCAGTCGAAAAATTAACGACGCTCACTTGATTTCCCCCGCTCATTTTTGCCATATTTAATGCACTCAACGCATTGTCACTTAACAAACTTAACATACTCGGATAGCTAGAAGAGGTTCCTATACTTAACGTAATAAAATCATCAAAGTTTGAATGTTTATGCTCTGTTTTTGAATTTTTAACAGCGGCACATAACGCATCGACAATACCTTGAACCTCTTTAGTATCACCACCTTTGAATAAAATACTAAACCCTTGGTGCTCACTACGCGCTAAAAAACAGCCATGACGTTCACAGACATGTTTAAGTACCAAGGCAATAGAAATTTGCATGAACGAAGCCGCCTGTACGCCATAATTTTTAACGTATTCATCATAAAAATCGATTTCACAAAGTAATACAGATAACCGTTCTTTTTTTATCGCAGCATCTTTCCATTGTTGACTAAATTCTTTCTGAAACACCCCTTCATCAGCAATATTCATTTGCGACATCACTAGCTCAAAGTTATCCATAGGTTGATGTGAATGCGATACATTATGCTCTTTCAATTGAACCACATTCTCAATTTTTTGCGCTTCTTGATGGGCGTATTTTATTTGGGGCATTTTATATAACCTCTTATTTTATATGGGATAAATTGAATTTATGCTGGCAGTTAATAAGCAAATGTAATGCCATTCTTTTAATTTTTAAAATCAAAAAGCATCATTGAAGTCGTGTAGGTTATTAATATTAAGTCTGAAGTAGAAGTGGATTAAAATTTGTATTTAAAATGAATGCTTGT
>JAOFNL010000078.1 GCA_028041985.1 Psychromonas sp.
CTTTCTGTTGAGAATTCCGAGAATGCTCGAAATCACCATTAAAATAATCATCCTCCATCTCATCAAATAAACTATCATCCTCATCAAATTCATCTTCATCGTCGAATTTGTCACGCTCAGCGAGTTCTTTTTCAATAAAATCACTAAATGTTTCTGGATTTTGAATGAACTCAGCAATTTGCTCATCCGACAACTCATCTTCAATATCTAATTCAGCTAATAAATTACGCACGTGTTGTATATTATCGGGATCCATTGCTTCATCTTCACTTACGATCTTTTCGTCATCCTTAAAGTATTTGGCATATTCTTGATCAACAGTTTGAGCGAGGTCATCAGGTGTAAAAGGATGCTGCGCAAGAGCATCAATATTCGATTCAATCCAAGTAATAAGCTCTTCACGCTGCCATTTTGTAAAAGATTTTCGAGGGATAAAACTCATCAAATGTCGAGTCTCGGCGGCGATCATTTCACAAAGTTTAATTTCAGAAGGTAATATATCTTTTTCAAATTGCTGATTAAATTTAATGACTTTATTTTTAAAATTAAGATTCCGTTTTTGTTTTTTTTCAACTTGCGCCCACTTTTTACTAAAAGCAGTTTCTTTTTTACTTTTCTGTTTCGTCGTCTTAAGCATTTATCAGCCTTTCGAAATTGTTATATATAAAATGGTTATTATTATACATATAGCTTAACAAAATCATTACTTTTTACATGCTTTATGAGTAATATATTAAAGGGCCTTCTATTATTTCTATCACTTATTTTCTGTCACTTAATGTTTTATTACTACATTTCCATTAATTAGCGATGATTTGCCCTTTTTCTAAATTAACAATTTTAGTTTGAGAACAAGTAGTAAATAAATCATATAAGTTGTCTAGTCCGAGCAATCCCCAAGTGAATAACCTAAGGTTTAATCATCAGGTCACAACATAGCTGATATACTCAAGTGAAAGCACATTCAGGTCACCTATTTTATAACCCCATTTTTAATACGAGGTCTTGATTGAATCCAGATAACAAAATAACCGTTGAATTTGTTAATTCCATCGACGCAATCAATCCCGATGATTGGCAAAAATTAAATCGTTCAGCTTGCCCTTTCCTGCATTACAACTTCTTTAATGCGCTTGAAAAAAGTCAATCTGCCAGCATTGAAAAAGGCTGGAAACCACATCACCTAAAAGCATCAATAAACGACGAACCAATCGCGCTCATGCCAATGTATCTCAAAAGTCACTCGTGGGGTGAATACGTATTTGATTGGGATTGGGCAGAAGCATTTAAACACCATGGCATCCCTTATTATCCAAAATTAGTCGCAACTATTCCATTTACGCCAGTAAGTAGTAACAAATTACTTTCTGAGCAACTGAACATCAGTACCTTGTTTGATCCTTTAATTACACACTGCCATCAACAAGAGATCAATAGTTGGCATATATTGTATTGTGAACCAATAAAAACGCCGTTACCTCAAGATGTCTATGAGCGTAATACTGTGCAATTCCATTGGTTTAATCGAGACTACAACAGCTTCGACCATTACTTAAATACCTTCACATCACGTAAAAGAAGAAGTACCCGAAAGGAAAGGTTAACCATTCCCCAACAAGGCATTGAAGTGCGAGAACTGAAAGGCCATGAAATTTCACAACAAGATCTCGACTTCTTTTATTTAACCTATCAACTCACTTATTTGAAACGAGATCATCAGCCACATTTAAATATTGATTTTTTCCAACAAGTCATTAAAGAGATGAGTGACAACGTTTTATTACTGATTGCTAGTGATGAAAAACAAGACGTCGCCTGTGCATTATTTTTTTACGATGACGAACAATTATACGGGCGTTACTGGGGCTGTACTGAAGAGATCAAAAATTTACACTTTGAGCTTTGTTATTATCGTGGCATTGAGTTTTGTATTGAAAACAACTTAAAAAGCTTTACCCCTGGCACACAAGGTGAACATAAGATCCAAAGAGGCTTCGAGCCAATACTAACTTACTCTTACCACTGGATAAAACACCCGGGTTTTAAAGACGCAATCAAAGATTTTTGTCAAAGAGAGCAAGAACACATGTTGATTTATCAGCAAGACTGTAAACAGTTATTACCTTTTAAACAGTAGATTGATGTTCGTTCCCATGCTCCGCGTGGGAATGCATCGTTATTACACAACTACCACGATCACGCCTCGTTCCCATGCTCCGCGTGGGAATGCATATTACAATGTCACCACGATTTACAAATATCAATCAGCCCTTTTTCACCTTCATAATCACGCGCACTCGAATAACGCCAATGCTTAGCACAATCAACATACTCACGTTTAACTGGATTCTGGTGAATATATTCAATCTTTTGTCTCATCATACTTTCACCTTGGATCATTTCAGGATGAACACCTTCTTGCCAAAATTGATATGCACGATCATCTTTATGCGCTTTTTTATAAAAGGCGAGCTGTTCTAAAATGGTTTTAACATGATGTTGTTCTAAATAAGTAATTAACTCATGCGCTGTAAATGATTTTAAACGGGCGATATCTTTCCCTAGTTGCTCACTTTGTAACACTAAATGAAGATGATTTTCGAGAATGACATAAGCATGTACTTTTAAACCTTCCGCCATTAAAAAGCGTAGCGAGTCTAAAATAATGTCAACGGTAGCAGGACGTGTAAAAACAGGTATCCAATGTAATACCGTCAAGGTAACAAAATGAGGCGCATTCTGCTGAGTTATTTTGTATCGGCTTCTACCCATAAAAGAATCTCCAATTCGTTACCTATGCAAACTATGCATTACCACGCAGAGCGTGGGAACGAGTTTAAAACCACACATATCTTTTAATTTATGTCTCAGTACAATTGTTTTTAACTTGTTCAGCTTTTAACGAGAGGTCCAAAATTGGAGAGCAAGTTATGATCTTTCTATCTTTATCGAATAAAACACTTTCGGTATTGGTTTGTAATAATGTCATATGTTTATTGCTATGAATAATTTTACCAATATAAAGTTTATTTTTAACATCGTAAAACATAGTACAGCTAGCAATATAACCAGATTTTTTGTCTAATGAATCAATCGCAACACAATGCTTAACCGCAATATCTTGCTGACCAGCTCTATAGCCTACGGCATGTGCAATGGTTAGATTCACCCACAAGGTGTAAAATACCAGAAGAATTAAAAACATTAAGTACATAACGCCAATTGATGAAATGGTAGGGTAAATAATCATTATTCTTAGCCACCGAGGTAAAGCATCAAATTTTTTAGATAAATTATTAAGTTTATCTCCTTTCTCTTTTGATTTTTTAGGATCCCATAAGAAGACCAAAAGCATACAACCTAAAATTATTGCAACAGTAAAAAGTCCCAATATATCTAGCCCAAATAAATTTGTGACATCTTTATAAAATTCATTAAACATTGCTTTTGTTGCATAGCCTGCTTGCATGATACTTTCAAAACTGTTCAAAGTAAGTTCATGTTCACCCAAACCATGACCGGCTATCTTGCCTTGTAAAAAACTATAACCAATAAAATGACCTGCTGTAGAAATTCCTCCCCAAGTGGCAAAAATCAATGCAGAAATAGTAATGAGTTTTTTATAGGGTGACTGCTCAATATTATTTTTTTGTACTTCATTAATACTAGTTTGTGACTTGTTATTTTCAGCCATAAAAATCCTTTATTCTCTATCCTTGTTATGCCCATTAATGAACTATTACCTGCAAGGCTTCAAAAAAATCATCAACAGAGTTGTTATAGGATGCTAAGCCCGATAACGAAATATTCGTTTCAGCAAAAAATCGTTGGCTATGATTTCCCTTTTTAATCTCAGGATTGCTGAATTAAAAAATTACTCACATCATTTTGATTATGTTTTTTCAAAAATTTACCGTGCCTTTTGGTTATAAAAATTGCCAAACATCGTCATCATCTTTAACCAACAGATCCACTCGTTAACTAAAATCACCTAAACAGAGGTTTATCTGTATTGATTGTATTGGATTGAGGCATTTTCAAAAGTGATAAAACTAACACTTTTTAAGTACTTTAAAGTTATAACGGCATGACAATGAATGCAATAACAATCTGTTATGACAAAGGTTATTAACAGTTATAAATAAAACATAATCAGCCGAGAGTGTAGTGAAGGATTAGATATTGCAGATTTTTAATAGTTAAACACCCACAAAAAAGCGCTTACCAGTTTCCTGAGTAAGCGCTTTTAATAGACGAAATGTTATTAAAGGTAGTTACAAACCTTAGTAAGCAACGGTTCCACGAATTGGGTAATTACCTTGGTCGCGTACGAATTTCAATCCATTCACTACCACACCTAGCTCTGGGCGCAAGAACGGTGCATTTGAGATATCCACGGCTTGTAGAGTTCCTTCAGCGTTAATCACAAACAATGCTGGCTCTGCGAAGTTATGGTCTGTTTCTTGTTCTGAACGAGGAGCCGAAATATAAAGCCCTAGCTTTTTCATTTGTGCTTCTGTTAATCCGTAAGTGATTGGAAAAGTTATCGTCAATTTTTCCATATTCTCTTCAAGTTGTGCTTTTGAATCAGCAGAAACAGCTGTCACACTCACACCGATTGCTTTTAACGCTTCTTGATGCTCTTCTACTAGATTAAGGTAACGCACACACAGTGGACAATGCTTTCCTCTATAAACAACTAACATTTGCCAATCTGCTCCGCTATGTGCTTTGCCAAGATTTACAACGGTTCCATCAAGTGATGTTGCTTCAGTTAATGGGAAAGTATCGCCTGCCGTTAATTTAATTGAATTTGTCATATAAACCTCTTTGATGATCCTATTGAGTACATTGTTTCGATAGGTTAAATTTAATGATTAATGACTCATTCTACAATGCCTAAGGGTTCACGCGTTATGCTCAATCGTTCAAACCATAAAGATCCCCTTTCAATCATGCTTTCAACACTGCATTTAGATGTAGAAATTTCAATGAATGCACAATTTTGTGGTAGTTGGCTGTTAGGGCATAAAACCGGAGAAAAATCCTTTCACTTGATTTCTCATGGTGAATGCTTATTGGCTATAGACGGGCAATCACCTGAAACGCTGTATTCTGGTGATATTGTGATTTTTATGCGCAAAGTTAGACATCAGCTTCACCCTATTGAGGCTGTTCAAGCACCCGAGGAGAGACAAGATTATTTACAAGGAGTGAATAATTCTGCGACCGGTATTCTCTGTGGTTCATTTTCTTATGAAAATACAAAGACTGAAAGTTTAATGCGAGCCTTACCACCAGTACTGGTTATAAAAAATGATCCACATGCACAAGCATGGATAACACCTTTAATAACATTGATACAGCTTGAAAGTAGTACCCCGCGTTTAGGCTCTGATATATTAATTCAACAATTTACTGAATCGTTAATTATTCAAGCGGTACGCTCATATATTAACGCGGGTGATTTTGAGGTTGGTATTTTAAAATTAATTGCCGACCCTAAACTGACAAAAGCATTACAAGCGATACAAAATGAACCACAATTTGCATGGACGGTTGATTTACTTGCTAAAGAATGTGCGATGTCTCGTACTGCCTTTGCAACCCATTTTAAGGAAACGTCTAATTGGAGCCCAATGGAATATGTGACTTGGTGGCGCATGCAGTCTGCATGGTCCAAACTAGTTGCTAAAGAAAGCATTGCTGAAGTCTCAGAAAGTGTTGGTTACCGATCTGAAGCTGCCTTTTCGCGTGCATTTAAAAAAACTTTTGATATTAATCCAGGCGAAGTGCGTACTTCACGATTTATCTGAATAACGCATTCACTTAGTACCTATTTCTAACCCTATGAATATAAAGAATTAACATTATGACCCATTATTTTATTCAAGCAGTTATCTATCTACTGGCTGCTGTTATTTGCGTCCCTTTAGCTAAAAGGCTTGGTCTTGGCTCTGTATTAGGTTACCTCATAGCGGGAGTAATTATTGGGCCTATCACTGATTTAGTTGGTGAAGAAACCAATACAATTCAACACTTTGCTGAGTTTGGTGTGGTGATGATGCTGTTTGTTGTGGGTTTGGAGCTTTCACCCAAAGCGTTGTGGAATATGAAAGGGAGACTGATTGGTTTAGGTGGACTACAAATTGGTTTAACAACGTTGATTATTACTGCGCTTGGTACCCATCTAGATTTTCCATGGCAACCTTCTTTGGTTGTCGGCTTGATATTCTCACTCTCTTCAACAGCCATTGTCATGCAAACTTTTGCTGAGAAATCTCTTAATAAAACCGATGGTGGACAAGCTGCTTTTTCTATTTTGTTATCACAAGATATTGCAGTGATCCCAATGTTAGCGCTAATCCCTCTTCTTGCTATCCCCTCTTATTTCGGTATGCCTGACATTGCTTCATTATCCAGTGATCATTCAACGATCTCTTTAGTTGAGTATCTTACAGGTTGGCAATATGCAGGCGCTATCGTCATTGCTATTACCTTAATCATTGTTGCTGGGCATTATATTTCTAAACCCTTATTTACTTGGGTAGCAAACACAGGCTTGCGTGAAATATACACGGCAACCGCTTTGTTATTGATTATATCTATTGCGGCCTTAATGAGTTTAGTAGGTCTTTCTCCTGCATTAGGAGCCTTTTTAGCGGGTGTTGTATTAGCGAATAGTGAATTTCGCCATGAATTAGAAAGTAACATTGAACCCTTCAAAGGTATATTACTCGGCTTGTTTTTTATTACTGTGGGTGCAGGGATCAGTTTTGCAGTAATTTATGACCATTTTTTATTAATTAGTGGTTTAACGTTTGCTTTGATTACGATTAAAGCCTCAGTTTTACTAACGCTAGCAGTCATTTTTAAGGTTAAAAAATCTGATGGATGGTTACTCACATTAAGTTTGGCACAAGCAGGCGAATTTGGTTTTGTGGTATTAAGTTTTTCATCACAAAGTCAGGCATTACCCACTGAATGGGTCTCTATACTTTCTCCTGTAGTGACACTTTCTATGTTTTTAACCCCCCTGCTGTTTATTTTTTATGACAAGGTGATCACTAAGCATTACCTATCCAACCAGAAAGTGAGAGAAGCAGATACGATTGATAAACAAGGTCAAGTGATTATTGCTGGTATTGGCCGATTTGGACAAATAATTAATCGTTTATTAATGGCAAATGGTTTTGATACTACGGTGATTGACCAATCAACAAGCATGATTGAACGCGTTAAAAGAGTGGGTATTCATGCTTATTATGGAGATGCGAGTAATTCAGGGTTATTACATACTGCAGGCTTAGATGAAGCCTCATTATTAGTGATAGCAATTGATGATAAAGAGGATGTATTGAGATTAGTCAAATATGTAAAACAGTTCCATTCTCATGTCCCCATTGTTGCACGCGCATACGACCGAGGTCATGCTTATGCACTTGAAGAAGCGGGAGCTGATCATGTATTTATCGAATCCTATTTGACAGCGTTAGAAATGAGTAAAACATCTTTACAAGTATTAGGTTTTGAAACAGAAAAAGCTGAAAAAGCAAAATCACTTTATCAACAAACAGAATTACAGCATCACCAACAGTTGTTTAAAGCAGCGACTGAATCAACAAAAGAAAACGATCTCACAAAAAACTTCATCGAACTGTTTATTTCGCTAGAGGAAGCAATGCAAAAAACGATGAAAGAGCATCTCCATGATGATATTAATGAAAAAAGTAAAAATGATCTTTAAGATCTAATCGTGTTGAAACTTAAAAGGAGCAATAGTTAGCTCCTTTTTTATACATTCTTTTCAATAAATAACAGGGAAACTATGGCTATGGCTATTCCTTCATTCATATTCTAAATAAAACGATTAAGAATGAGCATGGCAGATAAGAGACACTATTATTTTTTAGCAAAGAAGTTAACCGTTGCACTTAATATAATCAATAAAATGCTGACAGCCACAACACCCGGCCATTGGTATAATGCAAACGCTTTAACCCCGATGATAGACCCCAATGCTCCCCCCATGTAATAACCGAGCATGTAAATACCATTGATACGACTTTGAGCAGCTGGGTCGATACTAAATACTCGTACCTGATTAGCTACTTGTGCACTGAAAATAGCAAAATCGATTAAAATAATACCAATGATTAATGCAATTAAGTTACCTGAAAATACCCCTGTTATTGCAAAACCTATCGCAGCAAGAGTCAGTACCATCATCACTAATTTTTTAGAACCTATTTTATTAACCCATTTACCAGATGATTTAGCACCAATTACTCCTGCTAACGCAATAACACCAAATAAACCAGCTTGTTGAGCATTGTAATTAAAAGGGTCATCGCTTACATAAATCGCCAGCGTTGCCCAAAGTACATTAAAGGATGCAAACCAGCATGCCCCACTTAACGAGTATATTTGCAATGACTTATGTTTAACCAATAAACTCAATGTACTTTTTATCAGCGGCCAGTAGCTTAGTTGCGTATGAGGTTTGTTGGTTGGTAAAAATACACGTAGCAATATACCAAATACCGCTGCTAACACCGCAGACATAATGAATACGCTGCGCCATCCAAATTGTTCACCAACGAATCCACTTAAGGTTCTCGACAACAAAATACCAATGGTTAACCCCATCATCAATGTGCCCAGTGTGGCACCTTTATTTTCAGGTGAGACCATTGATGCCGCAAAGGGAATAAGTTGTTGTGTAATATTGGCACTCACTCCAATCAAAAAAACCGCGATTAACAAGACAGGTAAACTTGGTGCGACCACAGCAAGTATACAAGCTGTGACTAACATACAGGATAAAATACCAATTAAATGTCTACGAGCCACAGAATCACCTAATGGAGAGATAAATAATAGTGCAAAAGCATAGCCAAATTGAGTTAGTGCAGGAATACTACCTAATTGTGAATCGTTTAAATTAAACTCGTGTGCTATCAATGGCAAAATGGGTTG
>JAOFNL010000077.1 GCA_028041985.1 Psychromonas sp.
ATAAAGCCCTTACTGTTAGTTAACAGTAAGGGCTTTTAAAATGGTAAAATTTGGTAAGTTTATACTTTGAAGTAGCTAACGCTACCATGCAAATCTACTGCTAATTCATCTAGATTCTTCATATTGTCTCTTGAGTTAGAAACCGCTTCAGCTGTTTCTTGTATCATTCTAGATATTTCATCTACATGTTGAGCAAGATCTTGAGTTGCTTTATTTTGCTCTTCTGATGAATGAGAAACAATTCTGATTCGGTTAAGTGTTTCATCGGAACCTGAGCGAATATTTTCGAGCATTTTGGTTACTTCATTTGAACTTGTTACGCTGTCTTCCACTTTAGGTAATACCGCTAACATGGTTTTAGCAATATTTTCTGTTTCAGCTTGGACCATGTTAATGGTGTTAGTTATTTCCGCTGTCGCATTCGCTGTACGTGAGGCAAGTGTTCTTACTTCATCAGCAACCACTGCAAAACCTCGGCCTTGCTCACCTGCTCGAGCTGCTTCTATTGCCGCGTTTAATGCGAGTAAATTCGTTTGTTCTGCAATTTCACTAATTACATTAACGATATTACCAATTTCAATTGAGCGTTTTTGTAAACGGCCAATCTCCTCGGTTGAAAGTGTTATCTGTTTTGCAATTTCGCTAATACTGTCAGCTGATTTTTTAACCGTCAATTCACCACGTAAAGAGATCGCAGAAGACTCTTCAGAGTTAGATTCTGTATCGCGTGCACTATTTGCAATATCCTGGATACAAGCTGAAAGCTCTTGGATTGCTGCTGCAGTTGAATGAGAAGCATCAGAAGATTTTTGAGAAGCTGAAGAGATATGCTCCATTTGTTCATTTAATGATTTTGTTGAATTACTTAAAAGGGTAGAACCTTTATTAATATCGCGTACCATTTCTTGCAATGATTTCTGCATTCTGCTGATAGAACCCAATAAACTATTTGGAGTAAATGTACCTTCAATCGCTTGATTCAGATAACCATCTGCAATTCGACTCGTCACCGATAAAGCGTAACTTGGTTCACCCCCGATACTTCTGATAATCGAACGAGCAATATAAATGGCGGTTGCAATAATTAAAGCAAGTATTATCAATGCTATGATTGTAAATGAAATTGCCGAATCCATATATTTTTCATTTACGTCATCCATGTAGATACCATAACCAATTACCCAATCCCATTTTGGTAATTTAGTTGAAGCATTAATTTTTGTTATATGGGTTGTTGTACCAGGTTTTATATTCAGACTCGTCTTGAGAGCAAATTCAGTATTTCTTAAGTTTTCTAAGTCGATTTTATAAGACTTTTGGAATTTCCCTAGGTTAGAGGCCTTTGGGTGTACTCTAAGTATCGCTTTATTATCATTAGCCCATATATAAGAAGATCCAACTCTCATATTAGATAGCACTTCAATAACTTTTGCTTCTGCTTCTTCCCTAGAAATTTTATTTTCTTGCTCTAAATCTATGTAAAATTTTGCCTGTTCTTTGGCTAACGATAAAATCGCTGTTATTTCATGCTCACCACTGCTTAGCAAATTGGTTCTTAGTGTCTGTAGTGTGACAGCACCAAGAATGATTAAGCCGAAAGCAGCCACTAAAATTATGATGGCTAGTTGTCTAGATAATTTCATTTTTTGGAATACCTTTTATGATTGTACTAATCATATAGCGTAGTGCATTCTGTGTTTTTATCTAATTGTTGTAGTGTAAAACTTCTTTTAAATTGATAGCGTGATCTTATTTTATAACAGCGTCACTAATTTTTTACTTTTATGAGTGAAAACTAGCTAGTTTCTTCAACTTATCTTTTTGATATAGCATTTTATTAATGTTTTTTTTTATTATTTTAGATTCGAAAGGTTTGAATTAATTCTTTCAGTTGGCTACCTAATTGATTAATTTTGTCACTTATACGATTGATATTTTCTGAACGTTCAGTTGACTCATCAGAGATTTCTGATATTGCAGCAACTCTTTCATCAATGCCTTTGGTAACATGCGATTGCTCATCTGATGCTTTTGCTATGTAATTATTCGCATCTGAAATTGCCATGATAGCACTTGTAATTGCATCTAAAGATTCGCTCGCTTGGTTGGCTTGTTCTGCGGTATTTTCTGCTATTTTTTCACTGTTTGAAATGACGGAAACGGCTTCCATCGCTTTGTTTTGTAATTGCTCAATGATTTCATTAATTTCGAGGGTGGCTTCTTGTGTTCGACCTGCTAATGTTCTAACTTCATCAGCAACAACTGCGAACCCTCTTCCTTGTTCACCTGCTCTTGCTGCTTCAATAGCGGCATTTAATGCTAATAAATTTGTTTGCTCTGCAATTGCCTTGATAACCGATAAAACAGAGTCAATAGCGTTACATTCATTATTCAGCTCAGTAATCACGGTACTAGCGCTATTAATTTCTTTTGATAAATTCAATACAGATGAAACAGAATTGTTGACTATGTTTTTGCTTTTCTGTGCATCAACACTTGCACTTTCTGCTAAACCAGCGGCCGTTTTTGCACTACTGGCAATTTCACTGATCATATTAAGTATTTCGCCTGATGCGGATGCTATTTGCTCGATTTCTGCATTTTGTTTTTCATTACTCGTTAAAGATTGTTGTGATTGTGAGGAAAGGTCCAATGAAGCTTCTTTTAGCGTTATTGCTGACCCTTGTACTTTTTCTATGATGTTGTGAATTTTTATCATTAACTGATTAAACGAGCTAGATAACAGTGCGATTTCATCTTGCCCTGTTACAGGTAAGCGTTGAGTTAGATCTCCATTGCCTTTAGCTAAATCAATGAGCGCATTAGTGGTCTGATTAATGGGTGCAATAATACTTTTTGCAATAAAGGTTGAAAGGATAAGAATGAGTAAAGTAATAATGACAAAATCAATAATCAATGTTTTCATCGACATCCACAACGTTTTGTCTACATCATCGATATAAATACCTGAACCAATGATCCAACCCCAGGGTGTAAATTCTTTAACAAATGAAAGTTTATCCACGGGGTTCTCGCTACCTGGTTTAGGCCATAAATAGTCCACAACTCCACCTTCGGGGGACTCTTTTACTTTCGCTATAAATGCAGGAAATATATTTTTTCCATTTGAGTCTTTTAATGTTGATAAATCTTGCCCATTTAAGGATGGCTTAATTGGGTGGGAAATCATGGTCGAGGTTTTATCATTAATCCAGTAGTAATTTGTTTGGTCATAACGCATTGCATTAATGGTCGCGATAGCTCTTTTTTTGGCCTCTTCTTCTGTTATTTTTCCTGCTTTGAATTCTTTATATTGTGATTCTGTTAGGCTATGTACGACTTCTACAAGGTATTGTATTTGCTGTTTTTTTTCTGAGAGCAGAATATTGTTGATTTGCATTAATGACTGAGAAGCGATCATTAACATGCCTACTAAGCCTAATGTAGCTGAAATAATTAGTCTGCTTTTAATTGAGTAGCGATTGAGTATTTGCATGACAGCACCTTGCGTTAGTCTTTAATCATTAAAATAAATTATTTAGAAATATTTTAAACTGTAGTACCTAATAGAAATAAGGGTGTAGCTCGTATTGAAAATATAGGCATATCTGATAACTAAGTTACATTTTTTTTGTTTTTTATAGCGTATTGTTGTTTTGAAGTACGATAAACTAGCGTAAAATTTACTTTTTTAAACTGGAATATCCGTATGCAAAATTCATTTAAAAGTTCTGCTTGTTTTATATTATTAGCGCTCGTTTCTCATGCGTCATTCGCAGAAACCAAAACTGCCCCTATAGGGATTAAAGTCGGTGTGGCTTTTGATCAAGGATTTGGGGTCACGGCTCAATTTGAAGATAAAATTAATGTATTTCTAGGGAACGATGGCCTTGCTGTTGATTATTTACTGAAACAAGGCATGTTTAAAGCTGATGTTCCTTTGAGTTGGTATGTCGGCGTTGGTGGGGTGATTAATTGGAATAACCACTATAACGGTTACTCTGAAAATAATGAGCGATACAATGCTTATTCTATTCGAGTACCATTAGGCGTTAGTTATTCTTTTGTAAAAAACTGGGATGTTTATGGGCAATTAGCTCCTGACCTTAGCTATAATGATAAACCTCATGATAGAGATTTTCGCTTTGGTGTTGATGCTGCTTTTGGTATCCGTTATGCTTTTTAAAGCTAAACGAATGCAACTTCCTGTTTAAATTAAAGTTTAGGTAGATATTATAAAAAGGTTGATTAAGCATCACTCACATTGAACTACCTTTTCTCCCCAAGTCATTTCAAAACGGACAGGTGTATTGGCTGTTAAAGCCCGTACACTAAAACCAACGTCATACTTCATATCTTTTAGTCATTCAGTATTATAGTTTTCAGCGACTCGACCTAGTTCTGCATATAGGACCAATTGAAACCAGTCTATGGAGAATGGATTCCAATTTTGGTTGGCCATTGGATTAAACTGTGGAATAAAACGATACTCCGCTGCTGCATATAATGCCGCTTTATACCAATTGCAGTAAATATCTGATCTATTTTGCTTGCTAAAACAACTCACTTCTTCGTTAACAATTTCGTAAAGGGAACAACCATTTACATCAATTTATGCCTCGAATTGAATCGTATTCTCTGTGTAAAACTTAGATCATATACTTAATACAATTGGTATCAATATAGTGTTGGTAGCCGAACTCTAGTGCGTTCCAACTTTGTGTCGAATTTACTAAGCCAAAATCGTTGGAAGTGGCTGCTCTGAATGAATAACCACGAGAAGGGGGGCTAGGGAAACTGTGTGGAAAATGCAAACAGGGTACAACAAGCGGAAATTAATTTATTTTTCATGCCGTTCCATGGTGTTTATGAAAATATTGAGAATAAAAAACTCATACTAATACACAAAAAAATAGCAATAATGTTGTTTTCAGCGTGACCTCAATAATCAGATACTATCTCATTATTGATAGGGTATGATGCTAAGCTGGCTCAATTAAGGGTTAAGATGAAGGTATTTTTAAGAGTAAATAATGATATGAATGAACCATTCTCACTGCCTTTATTAGGCTTTTCCGCTTTTAGTGGCACAGGTAAGACTACGTTATTAGAGCAGTTGATTCCATTGTTGGTAAAGCAAGGCTTACGAGTTGCTTTAGTAAAACATAGCCATCATGATATTGAGATGGATAAACCTGGTAAAGATAGTTTTAAGTTGCGTAAAGCGGGGGCCTGTCAGGTTGTACTTGCTGGTACACATCGCTCTATTGTTTTCCATGAATATGAACAAGTGCATGATAGTCAATTGGCTGAACAGCTCGCTTTATTAAATACTGAGTTATTAGATTTAGTGCTGGTGGAGGGGTATCGAGATCAAGCTTTCCCTAAAATAGAGCTTCATCGATGTGAATTGAATAAACCATTTTTATATCCTAATGATGATAATATTATTGGGTTGGTTTGTGACCAAGCTATTGATACTGGTGATTTACCTTTTTTCTATTTCACACAGTTAGATATGTTGGTTGAATTTATTTTGTTACAAGTTGCATCGTTTAATAGGTTACATCTTCTGCGAGAATAAAATAAATGACGGTACCTATAGTGAGTTCAAGATACTTGTCTTTAGTTAGCACTGGGATTTTATCTAATATTAGTCCCTCTTCTGCTGTTGTTGCATCATCATCTTGGTCGATAGTTCGTATATAAACTAAGTTTCCTCACCCACCTACTGGGTAACTGCTTACATTTATCGCTCTGTTTCCAATCGTTAAGTTGGTAAGTGTTAACTCTATTCCCGCTGAACGCTCTCTGGTCGCTACCTGAATTTTAGTTATCGTCAGTTGAGCTTTTGCATCTTGTTTGACCACTGTTTTATTATCAACTTCAATTGCAGTGGCTACTATGGCTCTCACTCGATAACCAACAGGGCGTATTTGAGTATTTACTTTCTCTTCAACGCGTACCTTAATTTCAGTGCCTGCAGGTAAAATAGCTGAAAATACGTGGCTACTCATTAATATAAAAGTTAAAAATATAAAACCAATGTTCAGCATGCTATTTAATCCTTATAGATTTAGTGAGCTTATTGAACCAGCATCTCAAAGGCAGTTTGAAGTAAGTGTTGACTACTGTTTTCTGATAGTTTTTGTCTAGATTTCCCTAGCAGATAATTTTCTTTAAAAGTGTTGAATAGTAGCCTGAGTATTTCTGCATTTTGCGATTCACCGATAGACTCTAATACTAAACTAGCGACTTCAGCTGTTGCAAGTTGATTCTCTTTCGTTGCTTTACGCACCAAATATTGTGATAGTTTTTCTGGAGAAAAAGACAGTACGGGATATTTATCTAAATAAGGGCTTTTGCGAAACATTTTCTTCGCTTGTGCCCACGTTCCGTCTAATAAAATAAACAGCGGCCGTTTATTCTCAAGTAATGAAGATGGTACGCTTTCTTCCGTTAAGACTCTTTCTACTAGAGAGTATTCAGCAGGGAACACAACAATAGGTTGCCATTGAGGATCATTAAGTAAATTTATCATATTACTATTAGGCTCTGTACGAGACCAAAGGTAAGCATGAGTATCAGGTATAATATCTGCGATTAAACGCCCTGTGTTACTTGGTTTTAATATTTCGTCGTCATACATTAATAATAAAAAAGCGCTGTGGCTGAGAACCGCCTTTTTAATGGAGCAAATACATAAGTAAGGTAATAGCATGCAATGTTTGCAACGTGGAATACTGCCACCTCGAGCTAAAAAAGGGCGAGTGCTTTGGCTTAATCGATAGTCATATAGTTTGTGAATAGCATGAATTCGCATAAATAGTGCCTTTAACATTGAAGCCGGTATTATATGCCTGTAATGTAAATAATAGGTTGATAAAGTAACAATAGAATAACTTAGTTTGTTGCGTAATTTTAATATATCGAGAGTGACATGGCTGAAAAAAAACGAGTATACATTGCCTATACAGGTGGCACTATTGGCATGAAGCCGTCTGTGAACGGGTATATTCCTGTCTCAGGCTACTTGTCAGAAACGATTAATAATATGTCTGAATTTTATCATAATGATATACCCGAATTTGAAATTCATGAATACGATCCTTTGATCGATTCCGCTGATATGTCACCTCAAGCATGGCAAGCACTCGCGGTAGATATTCAGCAACGATATGATAAATTTGATGCTTTTATTATTTTGCATGGCACAGATACCATGTCTTATACGGCATCTGCATTATCATTTATTTTTGAAAATCTCAGTAAACCTGTAATTATTACAGGCTCTCAAATTCCCCTTTCACAATTACGTTCAGATGGCCGTGCGAACCTATTAAACTCATTGTATGTTGCGGCTCATCACCCAATTAATGAAGTGTGTATATTTTTTAATAATCAGTTGTTTAGAGGGAATAGAACCACTAAGCAACATGCGAATGGTTTTAGTGCATTCCTTTCTCCCAATTACCCGGTGTTAATCGAAGCTGGTATCGAAATAAAATATGTAGCGGGAACAACACAAGAGTCAGAAGAAGGAGGATTAACTATTGGCAAGATTGATCAACAATCCATTGCTATATTACACCTTTTCCCAGGCCTAAATTGGCTGGTACTTGATAACTTATTAAAAAGCCCCTTACAGGCCTTGGTGTTATTAACTTACGGTGTTGGTAATGCGCAACAAGATGCCAATTTATTAAAAACATTAAAAGCAGCGAGCGAGCGTGGTATTTTAATTGTTAATTGTAGTCAATGCTTACAGGGTAGTGTCAATATGGATGGTTATGCGACAGGGCATGCATTAAGTGATGCTGGAGTGATTAGTGGTTTAGATATGACCACGGAAGCTGTTATTGCTAAGTTATATTATCTATTAAGCCAAAACGAAAGTTATGAACTAAATAAAAAACGATTAATTACTGATTTACGAGGAGAATTAACTCCTGTCGTTTGATGATCAAGAACCATTGAGTGAAGCTGTGAGTTATGATGATAAAAACCCTCTGTTACAGCGAAATAACAGAGGATTATTCATTATTTAATTGCAGTTTTACGGAACTAGCGGTAACCAGCTCGCATCAAGAAACCATTTTTGATGCAGTTCTTCGATACCGTTTTCTGAAGCAAAAGTAATTAAATGCTGGTTAATTTCTTTCTGTAATGATTCGCTACCTTTTGGTAATGCAATACCAATTTCTTCACTACCAATAGGGCGCTTTAAAATAGCAAGTTCATTTGTGTTATCTCGATATACAATTAACTCACAAATACTTAAGTCAGCTACCATACCATCGGCTTCACCAGATAAAATTGCAAGTACGCCATCTTCATAATGGTCTATAGTGGTTAGTTGCGCTTTAGCTAAGCGATTTTTAGCAAGCTCAGCGCTGGTTGAACCTTTTAAAGCAACTAATTTAACATCATCATTGTTAAAACCAGTTGTTTGGTGAATACGTTTCATATTCTTTTTAGTTGTTAAAATAGTTTTACCTGCTAGGCCGTAACTCGTGGTAAATAATACTTTTTCTTTACGCTGCTGTGTGATGGCCAACGCAGAGAGCACTACATCTACTTTGCCAGCTTCTAATGTTGGAATAAGGTCCGCGAAAGGCATCAATGTGATTTCTAATTCCCGGTTCATTGCTGTTGCTAAGTAAGTTGCTAAATCAACATCGTAACCGATAACCGTTCCTTGAATCGTAGAAAAATTATATGGGGGTTGTTCTCCTGCCATACCTACTATCAGCTTATCTTTATTGATAGTTGTTATCGTATCTTGAGCAATAGCTGGAAGACTTAATGTTGTTACACTCAACAGAGCAAACATTACAATGGTAAATATTGAAGAAATCGATTTCATAAACATCCTTGATTTTTAAAGAGGCATTGAGGTTTGGTTAATCCCAATCACGTTAATTAACTGATCTATTTTACTTGTTAAAATAACTTATTTCTTCGTTGTAAGTTTAGTAAA
>JAOFNL010000079.1 GCA_028041985.1 Psychromonas sp.
TCAGCCTAGATAAATTAGCTCCCTGCTATTTTCATTTTAAGTTATTTTATATACGAGGTTTAAATGTCTTCATATTTTGCAAAAATAAATTGGGTACGAAGACACGATGAAATTTATATTGATAATAAATATAGCCGTGGACATGAATGGATTTTTGATGGAGGAGTAACGGTTCAAGCTTCATCTTCACCGCATGTGGTCCCTTTGCCTTATTCAGTTGCTGAATATGTCGACCCTGAAGAAGCTTTTGTTGCCTCTTTATCTAGTTGCCACATGTTATTCTTTTTATCTATTGCTGCTAAAAATAAATATGTTGTTGATTCTTATGCGGATGATGCAGTGGGGATTATGGATAAAGACAGCGATGGCCATATTTCGATGACAAAAGTAACGCTTAAACCGTATGTTCAATTTTCGGGTGATAACAAACCCACCATAGAACAACTTGAAGCCATGCATCATCTATCACATCAGCAGTGTTTTATCGCCAATTCAGTGAAAACTGAGATAGTGACAGAAATAGTGTTTTAACCTCTATTAGTTATTTAGCTTATATATTAAAAATCCCCGTTACTTTGATTGATAACGGGGATTTTTTTGTTTTACTTAACCTGACATAATTCTGGTTGATAGCTTCAATGAGATGAAGCTTTAATGGTTATGTTTTGATTCTGCTTCAAGAGTATTACCATTCGCGTCGTAGAAACCTGATGCACCATGTTCGATAAAACCTAAGTGGATCATTTTACGAATGAAGGGATCTGATTCATTATCGCCAATATCTGCAAAATCAGTCCCTTGATAGGCATTTAATGTATTGACTATTTCGGTTACTTTCTCTTTATTTTGTTTAATGTCTATTAACTTAAATTGTACTGTTTTATCAGCTTTTGTATGCTGCATGATGAGTGGCAAGTTGTATTGATTAGACCAAGTAATGTTCCATGTTTCACCATTTTTCTCTTGATGATAATGTGTCTCACAGGCATTTATTTTTTCTTTGTTTTCTAATGAATTAAGGAATGCTTGGCTAATGATTTGATCTTTTCCACTCCAATCATTACGACTCTCTTTTGGTAGATCGACACTATCGTATTCAATAGCACGGCTAAATTCATCGAAGTAATGAACATTTTTTACAAAACCATTGCTTTGTAAATGCCATAGTTGACTCACATTTGAAGAAGGATAACGATATAGTACAGTACTGTCCGATTGGCGAATAAATTCAAAAGTACTCTGTTCAGTTTTGTTTTGACCTTTTACATTAAATGAAATTTCAGTGTCAAAATGAGCCAAAATGTTGTTTTTTTCTACTTTACAACTTTCTGCTAATGCAATATTTGATATTAAAACTAGAGGTAACACTGCGAGTTGAGTAGCGACTTTAACTACGTTTTTCATTATAAAATCCTTGTTTCATTTTATCTTATTAAATGACTATTTTTATAGTAAATAAAAGCCAGTACTTAATAGTAACTGGCTTTTTTATGCAGATTATTTACTGTACTGTTTAAATAGCTGTTACATTTGCATCCGCTTCAGACACTAGGTCTAACGCATAATCCATAATGTGGAAAATAATGTTTTGTTCATTTGTTCCATTAATCAAATGTGCGCCAGGGCCTTGTGCATAAATCGCAACATCTTCACCACTGTGTGTTTCTGAAGTTAACGGGACAAGCGCTTCTTGGTGAAAACCTGCACTTTCTGTATCAACATCTGTTAGGTCAACACGTGTGCCAGCAGTGATTGTTTCTGCATAACCTGCATCGGCATCTGTTTCTTCTCCTAAGTTAGAGAAACCTCTACCATTGCTGTAACCCAATGTGGTGTAAGGCATATCATCATCTGCTAGTGAGGCTTCTGTCGCATCTACTGCAACTACTTTTCCTAATATTGGATTACCACGTTTAGGGTAACCTGCAATGGTAAATACATGACCGTGATCCGCCGTGACAATGATTAATGTATCTGTATCACTGGTTAGCGATTCTGCCATTTTGACTGCATTAGATAACTCAATCGTGTCATGCAATGCGTTGTATGCATTGCCTGCATGGTGAGCATGGTCAATTCGACCGGATTCAACAACAAGCAAGAAACCTTTGTCGTTATTATCTAATATCTTGATGGCGGTTGAAGTCATTTCCGTTAATGAAGGTTCACCTGCAATATCATTGCCACGGTCTGCTTCATATTGCATATGACTCTCATTAAATAAACCAAAAAGACGCTCAGTTTTTTCAGTATCAATGGCATCAAAGCCCGTTTGATCCATCACGTAACTGCCATTCTCGTACATGTTTGTCCATTCCGCAATTAAGTCACGATCATCGGTACGATCGCCTTCAATATCACTAGCCGCATCAGTTGAATTATAGGCCGCGTCTTTTGGTAAAAAATGACGACGCCCACCGCCCATGACCACTTCAATTCCGTCAACATCAACACCGCTAATACGCGCTTCAAGATTACTTTCAAAATTAACGAGTTGAGATGCAATATCTTCACAAGCATCTGCAGTGCCATCATCAGGCATATCACTGTTATCTTCCCAATTACGCTCGGCTGATTTTGCGTAAGTCGCTGCAGGTGTTGCGTGTGTGATACGTGCTGTTGAGATAATACCTGTTGATAAACCAGAAATTTCAGCAAGTTCAAGTGCGCTGACTAGCTCATTGCCGCTTACCGTATCGCACTCGGCACGAACGATATCTTCATCAACTCCAATTACACCTACATCGGTTTTAACGCCAGACATCATCGCTGTCATCGTACCCGCGCTATCAGGTGTTTGTGCGTTTACATTGTACGTTTTTGCTAAGCCAGCGAATGGAAATAAATCAAAGCTAAGGTTATTTTCTTCACCGTTATTTCCCTTTTCTTGACCTTCTAAAATACGAGCCGCAGTAACAGTGCTCACGCCCATGCCATCACCAATAAACAAGATCACGTTTTTAGCTAGGCCTTTTTCTTTAGCTACTTTTGCAAATTCAGCAGCGTTCCCTACAATAAGCGTTTGGCTTTCGGTATACCAAGTATTGTCTTTTACACTATCGATTGAGCGAGAGGCTGTTGCTAAATTTGCAATCACTTCTTCTTGGTCAGTCGTATCAGAATCTGTCGATGCAGAATCATTACCGCAACCGATTAATGATGTACTAACGGCTAATGCTAATAATGATGCTTTAAAAATATTTTGATTACTCTTTTTCATGTTCGTTGTCCTTATTTAGCCGTTAGATTTAACGTTTCATCAATTACATGGAATAAAGCACTTTGTTCCATAACACCTTGTACAAGATGTGAACCTGGGCCTTGAGCATGGATTGTAATGTCTTCACCACTGTGAGTTTCTGAGCTTAGTGGCACAGTTGCTTCTTGATGAAATCCTGCTACTTCTGTATCAACACTGCTTAAATCGTGACGACCTGCATTAATCGCTTCTGCATAACCTGCATCGGCATCTGTTTCATCACCAAGGTCTGCAAAACCTCGACCATTGCTGTAACCAACCGTGGTGTAAGGCATACCATCTTCTGCCACACTAGCTTCTGTTGCATCAACCGCGACTACCTTGCCTAAGATTGGATTACCACGTTTTGGATAACCGGCAATGGTGAATACGTGTCCATGGTCAGCTGTTATAATGATTAATGTTTCTTCATCACTTGTTAAATCGACAGCTGCTTGCACAGCATTAGACAGTTCAATAGTGTCTGTTAACGCGTTATAAGCATTTCCTGCATGATGAGCGTGGTCGATTCGACCCGATTCAACCACTAAGAAGTAACCTTGATCATTGTTATTTAAGATGTTGATGGCTGTTTCTGTCATTTCCGTTAATGAAGGCTCACCAGCAATATCGTTGCCTCGGTCTGCTTCATATTGCATGTGACTTTCGTTGAATAAGCCCATTAGGTGGGTTGTTGTTTCGGTATTAATACTATCAAAACCTGTTTGATCCATAACATAAACTCCATCACTGTAGAGTGATTGCCATGTTGTGATTAAGTTTTCACCATCGGTTCTATCACCTTCAATTGTACTGCTCGCATCTGTTGAATTAGCACTTGCATCGTTCGGTAGAAAGTGACGACGACCGCCTCCCATCACCACTTCAATACCGTCAATTTCGACGTCATAACGAGATTCTAAATTACTTTTAAAGTTAACGAGTTGTGAGGCAATATCTTTACAACCATATTCAATCGCCTCATCTGGCATATCGCTGATATCTTCCCAGTTACGTTCAGGTGATTTTGCGTATGTTGCTGCAGGTGTAGCATGAGTTATGCGCGCTGTTGAGATGATACCTGTTGATAGACCTTTAATTTCAGCTAGTTCAAGTGCTGTTGTTACTTCATTGTTTTCAAGTGATTGACATTCACCACGTTCAACGTTTTCATTAACCCCTATGACACCTGCATCTGTTTTAATGCCTGACATCATCGCTGTCATAGTACCTGCGCTATCGGGTGTTTGCGCGTTAACGTTATAGGTTTTTGCCAATGCGGTGCGAGGAAAAGATTCAAAAGAGAGAAGGCCTTCTTCTCCACTCTGATCATTATTTTGCCCTTCTAAAATACGCGCGGCTGTTAACGTAGAAATCCCCATTCCATCACCAACAAATACGATAACATTTTTTGCACTCGCAATGGTTAATTGAGCTTGTTTCTCGGTTATTGAAGTTTGCGCTTCTGTAAACCAAGCATTGTTTAATTGGTCAGTTGAGATAACGCCTGCAAACGCAGATTGAGTTAATCCTAATGCTAACGCTGTGTGGATTGCTGTTTTTAATTTCATTGATAAGTTACAAGTGAAAAAGTTATTTTTATTTAAACTTTAGAGCGCATGGATAGGCCATCACAATAGTGGGTTAAGTCGGCAGCACCTAAAGCTCCCTTACGCTTCTAACCGATGGAAAAAAAATTGACTTGCTTAAATACACCGTAAAGGTTTTAATAAAACTATTTTTTTTCCAACAAGGGCACTACTTTGATTAGACAGATAATCCCCCTTTTACTTAGTGTATTTTTGTTTTCATGTGCCAGTTTGCCGGAAAACACAACACTACCAAGTCAGGCAATGCCTCCTTCAGAGTCAAACCTGCTTAACAAAAGTATTAGCGAACATCGCCAGCAATTAGCCATGGCAGATGATGAAACACTGATAGTGTTGCTTCAAACAGGGGGTGACTCGTTTGAAACTCGCATTAAATTAATTGAAGAAGCACAGGAAAGTATTGATCTGCAATATTATCTTTTTCATGCAGATTTAAGCGGGGAGTTAATCATAACTTCGTTATGGAACGCCGCTGAACGTGGTGTACGAGTGCGTATATTGGTTGATGATATCGATTTAGAGGGGCAAGATATTGGTATTGCACAGCTAAATGCGCATCCAAATATTGAAGTACGTGTTTTTAACCCCTTTGTGCGAGGTGAAGGTCGAAATATCCAGTATGTGACCGGATTAGGTAAAGTGACTCGTCGTATGCATAACAAATCATTCACAGTGGATGGTACGGTTGCTGTTTTAGGCGGACGTAACTTAGCTGATGAATACTTCAGTGCTTCAGAAGAAGTTTCCTTTGGTGATCTTGATGTCGTTTTTGCAGGGAAAAGTGTAAGAGCAGTTCAAGAAGAGTTCGATCTGTATTGGAATTATAAATTAAGCTACAACATCACTCTGCTGGCTGATTATGAGGCAGATGAAAAAGATCTCTTGACCCTTAAGCATGATTTTGCTGAGTTCCGCAAAAAGAAAGAACACTCACAATATGTAGAAGCCATTATGAGTAATGGTTTTGTTGATATGCTAAAAAAAGGTGAGAAGCAGCAATACATCACCCATACCAAGGTGTTATATGATAATCCGAAAAAAATAGTCTCGGAACGCGATCAAATTCAATACAATTTGAGCACTAAATTAGCGCCTTATGTGGATGCTATCAAAGACGAACTGATTATTATCTCACCTTACTTTGTTCCAGGTAAACAGGGGATGGCCGGCTTTAAAAAGTTAGTTGACCGTGGCGTAACAGTAAAAATATTGACTAATTCATGGGCATCAAATGATGTGTCGCTGGTGCATGCAGGTTATTCTAAATATCGAAAAGAGCTACTAGAAATGGGTGTGCAACTGCATGAAATTGATAGCCATGAGCTGGATGATCTTATTGAAAAGACCCATAGAAAACACTCCTCTAAATCCTCAAAACTGAGCCTACATGCAAAATATTACATACTTGATCGACATACAACTTTTATCGGCTCATTTAACCTAGACCCTCGTTCACATTATGAAAATACAGAAATTGGTATTTTAACTAAATCAGATGAATTGGGCCGTTTTCTCGCAGAGCAGTTTGATCGCGGTATTGATATCGTCGCCTTTAAACTCTCACTTAAAGATGACCAAATTATCTGGACGAAAGAGCAAGATGGTAAAATCATCACCTTTGATGTAGACCCTTATACCAATTGGGGCGACCGTTTCAAAAATAACTTTAACAGTACGCTACCGATTGAATCTCAACTGTAATAGTTTATTCATAAAAATAAAAAGCGCGTAATAAAAAAGCCTCAATATCGTAAAAATATTGAGGCTTTTTTATGGTATAGCCATCGGTTGGTTAATACCAATCGTATTAAATATGTGATCTAAATTTTGCGCAGGAAAAATAGTTTAGTTTGAGGCGAAAGTTGATGTAAATAGGTTGTTCCCTTTACGAAACTTTCAACAAAGAAATAAACAATTTTAACCAGTAAAATAGATCAGCTATTTACTTCGATTGGTAGTAACTACTCAGCCTATAAAAATGGGCTGGATTAATTCATGGAAGGGATAAAGGGAGTTCCGTTAAACAGGTCAATCACGGATCAAGCCTGTTCAGACCTTGCTTTTTCACCGTCGATAAATAACTTCTTAACGAACAAAATATATCACCACCGTCTTCTGAGCGGAAACATCCTGATATTTTTTGTTTTAACTTCGCCATTCTTATATCTCTTTCAGCCAGATTATTATCAAACGGCAACGCGAAGTTATACATAAAGGCGAGTACTTCGCTTTTATGCTCAATAAGACGATTCAACAGGTTATGACTCTTGTGTTTTTTTACTCTCCCACGCTTTTTTACTTTTGGCGGTCCAATAATGGGGATTTGTTGTTTTCCTTCAAACACTATTTCATCATAGTCATGCTCAAAACCTACTATCTGCGCTTGGGTCAATGTCGTCCCTCCTAAAGAGATAGCTTCTTCTACGGCAGATTTAATACTGAGTAAGCATTCCTTCATTTTCAATGCCCAAGGCTGTTGATATTGCTCTTCAACAAAGGTTAATTCACGTAAGTGATGGGCATTACATAATACATGTTGGCAGTTATACTGATAATAACTCATCCAATGATCGTGTACTGCATTCCCTTGATAGTCCGGAAGAATACCCATTTCATCCATCGCTTCTTTACCTCGTTTCTTATGGATAAAGTAATAGGTTAGTTTTTCATTTGATACCACATGGAGCCAGTTAAGTTTGGTTTCAACACGTAAGCCTGTTTCATCAAAATAATTGGTTGGACTTGATAATAAGGTTGTTTTGAGCTGCTCGGTAAATTCAGTTAATGCATCAGCTCCTCTCGATAACACATTTTTGATAGTGCCTTGGCTCAAGTGAATATTGAATAAATCTTGAAACATTTCTTGGTTACGTTGATAAGGTCAGAGTTGGTATTGATTAAAATAAGTGAGGATAGCTTGAATGTTGGTACCATATTGCGCACCTTTACCAATCGCAACAGGGAACTTGGCTTTATTGCTTTTACCGCAGGTTGTGCACTGTTTTATTTGAGCTTGATGCTCTGTGACTTCAAGTTCAACAGGCGGTAAATCAAACACTTGTCGACGCTCTACGTCAATAACAGGCGCATGAGACAAATCAGCACAGCAGTGTGTACAAGATGTGATGTCATATTTCTCGACGATGTTAGGCATGGCTATCATTTTTAACGTCTGTCCTTTATGACCCCGTTGACCGCCAGAAGGTTTACCTGATTTTTTACGTAAGCTTTTAGGCGCAGGCTTGGAATAACCATCACTTGAGGGCGGTTTACTGCTGTTGTTACTATTTTTTGATAGCTTTTCTTTGAGGGTGTTAACTTCAAGCGTTAGCACGTCAACTTGCTGGGTAAGTGAGTTGACTTGTTGAGTGAGCACATCAATTGTTTTCACCTGCACACGAGTTATCTCCCAAAGTTGATTGATCAACGTTTGAGCATCTTTGATATTAGTGGCTTGAGGTGCTTTATCATTCATACTGCTATGATAAAGCCTCAAAAGGATCAAGCAACACGATCTTTGAATGTATTTAAAATAATTTATTTAGGCTGAGTAGTTACGATTGGTATTATAAATTGTCGACGCATAGATTAAGGTTAATGGGTATTTAAATTCATTGAAGTGCAATGAAAGGGGGCAAAAAAAGCAACCATTATGAAAGAAAGCTAGTTGCTTTTAATTTTTTGTAAAAAAGGTAGTTATCAAAAATAGTTATATTTTAATGAGTTGCTCTATCACCCCAAATTTCTTTTAAGCGCTGGTCGCGACCACAATTCCAACGATAAGCGTTGTAACGTATTGGGTTGTTTTTGTAATAATCTTGATGGTAGCTTTCATTTCCTTTAATAGGGTAAAAAGTACTTGCTGTTAAAATGGGTGTCACTACAGTTTGATTGGAAAATTCTTTTATCACTGCTTGTTTAGATTGTTCTGCTAGCGCGCGCTCTTGCTCATTAGCAACGAAAATTGCACTTAAATAACTGCTCCCTTTATCGCAAAATTGACCTCTTGAATCAAAAGGGTCAATATTCACCCAGAAATGGTCGAGAATTTCTTGATAACTCACTTGTTTGGGGTCATAAGTTATTTCTACTGCCTCATAATGCCCTTGGT
>JAOFNL010000008.1 GCA_028041985.1 Psychromonas sp.
TTGGTCATTTAATGAAGCGGAATGGTATTACTACAATTGGTATAACGTGATTGGTATAATCATCATCGCATAATTTTGATGTTCCAAACGACATTGCTTAGATAACCTGCAATTAGTCTCATTAACCCTAGTTATGGGGTTAAACTATTCGACAAAATGCTTTAACAACGATAGATTTAACGATCTTATTAAGTTGTTATTTTTTGATAAAAATCTTCATTAACATAGCTTTGTTCTAATTAAGCTAATTTTGTATTTTATAGTTAACAAGGAATTTCCATGGCACAGCAAGCCTATCAATTATTACGAATTATTATTATCGATAGCTTTTGGAAAGGGCAGGTTAATGAATTAGATTTATCTGGACATACCCAATTAGAAGGTACGAATGGTGCGGGTAAAACCTCATTAATGCGCTTATTACCTTTGTTTTACGGCATGCGGCCAAGTGATATCGTGAGTAAAGTTGATCAAGCGAAAAATTTTGCCGATTACTACCTGCCACGTGATTCTAGTATGTTGGTGTATGAATACCAGCGCCCGACAGGACAAACTTGTATGGTACTTGCTAGTTCGGATGGTCGTCGTGTTGTATTTAAATTTATTGATAGTGGTTTTGATAGCAAACTATTTATTGGTGAAAACAATGTGCCATTAAACGTTTCTGAAGTAGAGCGTGTTTATCGAAATTTAGGCGTTGAAAGTTCAAATTATTTGGCAGTCGATAAATATCGTCAAGTGATTCAAAATCTACGTAGTGGTCGTAAAATAAAAGAAATTCGCCAACTTCAAAATAGATTTTCATTTAGTGATTTAGCGACGCCGCACCTTGATAAAGTGGTTAATGGCACGATCGAAAAGAATCTTGATTTTGATGCAGTAAAACAGATGTTAGTAGCCATTGCCAGCGACCATCTTGCGCGTAATGTCGTTGATGAAAAGGAGCAAATTACATTAAATAAACAAGACATAAGTTTATGGCTTGCAGATATACAAGCAAGTCGTTCTATTCAAAAGGTCAGTGATAAAATTGCTTTGTGGCAAACTGATTTTACCCATCTTGATAGTCTCTTAATCAAACTCCAACACTTGCATGCAGAGATGTTGAACCATCAAGAAAAAATAGAGTCACTGCAACAACAACGTAATCAGCAAAAGTCTCAATTAAGAGATGAAATAAGCTTACTGGATAAGCAATTAAAAGATCAAAGCGCTTCATTATATACTGACATCAGTAAATTATCTGCTCAGATAGAAGCAGATCAAAGTCGTATAGATTTACTTGATGATGATAAGTTAAAGTTTGATGACAATGATGCTGCTAGCTTTCAACTACAAGCAGACAATGCACCGCGTTTTCAGCAACAATTGAATGATGTTAATGAGATAATTGAAGCATTTGAAGGTAACCTAAATAAAGTGCAGGCAAAATTTGAGTCTTTGTTACAAGCGCTTGTGTTACAAAAAGTGAAAGATGAAGCTCGCAATAATGGACAGGTTTCAAATGTAAAAGAGCAAGCAAATATACAATTGTCTGTTATTTCTGAAACGCATCAAGGTCAATTAAGTAATCTTAATGAACAATTGAACGATAGTTTTTTAAAATTGAATATGACTCTACAGACGTTACAAAATCAATTAAAAATGGCTGAACATGAGCAACAAAGTATTAAGGTTGACGCTGCTTTACAAACAGAGATAGATTTAAATCAGACAAATATGTCTGATGTAAAAGATCAATTAAGCGATCTGTTACAAGTATTAAGTAGTGATAATGAACAGTTTAATACCTTAGAAAAACAACGACAATTATTATTAGAACAACATAAACAAAATAATCGTCAGTTAGAAGAGGCTAAAAAAGCACGCCAACAATTACAGTTACAGTTATTACCAGAAGTTGATTCTCTACAACACTTTCTAACTCATGAAAGCAATGCATCAGGCTGGAAGGAAAATATTGGTAGAGTGTTATCCGCACAACAATTAGCTAGAAAAGATTTAAATCCGCAATGGGCAAGTGACAGTGAAATAGGGCGGCCCGGTGTTACTGATAGTTTATTTGGGCTTAAGATAGATTTGGATCGTTTACAAGATAGTGATTTACAACTTAATGAAACTGAATTACGTGAAAAATTAGAGGATGCTGATCTAAAAATGGCGCAACTGTTGAAAGCAGTTGCTGATTTAGAGGTTCAACTTAATGAACTTAACAAACAAATCAATGCACAAAAATTACTGATTATTGAACGTAAACAAAGTTTACAAAAAGCAGAATTAAAGCGTGATCAATTTAAAGCGCAACAAGAAAATCTTGAGATTAAAAAGCAACGTTATTTAAAACAGGCTGCCAGTGCATTTGAAGAAAATATCAAACAGTTAAAAAATCAGATAAAACAACAACAAATAAAGTTAGAAGAGTTTAAAGAGTTGCAACAAGAGCAACGCTTAGAGCTTAATAACCAACGATTAGAACAACGAATGGTGGTTGAATCAGATCGAGATAGCCAGTTAGAACAACTCTCAGAACAGCTTGAGGCTATTCGCGAAAGTGCAAAAATGCGTCAAAAAGATTATAAACAACAACGTGACCGAGCATTGGAAGAGTTAGATCCAGATGGTGAAGTGGATAAACGTATCAAGCAGCGTAGTGAATTGCAAAAGCAACTGGAAGACTGTGCGGTTTGGGCGCGTAAAGCTCGAGAATACCAACAGTTTATGAATGAACGTTATGTTCACCGAGACCAATTGGTGGAAATGAACCAAAACAGAGAGGTGCAAAAACGCGGGCTCGAAAATAGTTTGTCAGACTTAACCATAGAAAAAAGCACTTTAATTACTGAAAAACAAAAGCAGGTTAAAAAGTTATCACAGCAATTGAGTGATGATGGAGATCTCTTATTACAGTTAGGTCTAGCACAACGTGAGTGTGAGCAATATGGGATTGAATCCATTGTGTCAGAGACTGAACCACATAATAGTGCGGATTTAAGTGTGACTTTCTGTGGAGATTGGATCAAGCAATTCAAAACCATTGATAAACGTTTACAAGAACAAATTAGTCGTTTTAATACTTCATTTAGTAAGCACAATGCAAATAGTGAACTGTATGAAAATTGGATCAAATTGGTCTCTGATAACGATATTTACACGGGTGCTCGTAGTTTGTTTAAATATCAGAATCCGATTGCCGATTTACTCAGTAGTGCGGCTCAAAAACAAAAGAATACCTATCAGTTGGTGACCGTGAACGCTAATATGATCAATGAGTTCTATCAACACATTGAACATTTTGCGCGTCGAATTAAAAGTATTGGCAAACAGTTATCCACTAATGTGACTAAATTAGCGCATTTCGAGGCGCTTGCTGATATCAATGTCAATACTGTAATGAAACAAGAAGAGTTAGATTATTGGGGGCCATTACAACAGTTTGCAAAATTGTTTGAGCAATATCGTGACGATCTTCGTGAAGGTGTTGGTGATATTCCAGATGATTTAATTGTTGCGATGCAAAAACTATCTACCTATTTACCAAGTGAAGGATTTGCTTTAGCCCATCACCAATTATTCGATATCGAGTTTACCATCTCTGAAAAAGGGCAGTTAAAACACGCTCGTAATGCTAGACAGTTGAAAAAAATAAGCTCAACAGGATTGTCTTATTTAGCTATGTTGTCTTTATATGCTGGCATTTTAGGGATGTTAAGAGGGGAGAGTGATGCGCCTACTAAAATTATTTTACCTGTTGATGAGCTAGGTGAACTAGCGGCAGAAAATATTGATTTACTACTCACTATGTTTAATGAAAATGCTATTACTATGTTGTCCGCTTCCCCATCGACGGATCGTCATATTTTATCTTTATATGAACGCCATTATAAAATCAAAGATAACAAAATATTCCATGCCCATATTCCAACATCCCGTCTAGATGAATTGTTAGCACAAAGAAAAAAAGTTGCAGAAAGTTTGACCGCTAGTAAAACCGATGAAACGATGATTAACGCAGAGGAGAATTCACATGTTTAAACAAACCGTACAACATCTCCTGACAGGGGCTGTAATTTGTGAAACGGCCTTTGCTGATGAATATTTGTTTTTACAAGCGCAATCAAATCAAGATCGCGTGACTGATTTCTTATCAAACTTGGATAGACAACTTACGTACCTCGATAGTGCCGATGCTTATTATTGTACTTTTAGTGAAGTTGATAGTGGCAACACCGCGGACTTGAGTGCACTATTTACCGATATACGTGGCATGTTTCGCCCGTTAGTTGAATTTTTAGAACTTATTTTGACTGCGAGTCAAACGGATTTACCGCTTCATGCAAAATCAATCGTCAATATTAATGAATTGTTTGACCCTTTTGAACATGATCAAACCTTACGTGAACAACTTCGCCACTTAACCGCTATTCGTCCCTTTAAAACCAATAAATTGGAAAGCCGCGAACAACTTGTATTTGTGTTTCATAAATTGGAAGAATTAGGGTATTTCGTTCGTAAAAATGCAGGTAGCAGTCGCTATTTTGCAACGGCGCGTTTTGATTTGGTCTATTTGCTGATTGAGTTTCTTAATGATTCAGAGCGTGTTGAATTACCTGAAACCGTCGAACAGCAACAAGAAGAGTTGTTATTCTAATGGCGGGTTATGATGTTAATGATGTAGCTGAACTTTTACGCCAATTGGGTGCAAATGATCAATTATTGGCAGAAGCTTATGTTTTTGGCTCTGTACAAGGTGATGGTACAGATGCTCGCAAAATAGCTGCGCTGCATAAAAAATCATTGTTAAGGCCCGATGATGAGCCGGGTGAATATCGCGTTAGTGCTGAGTTAAAACGTATGCTCAATCGTTTAATGCGTAAGCAAAGTAGCTATCGTCAACTTACTGATATGGGCAAAGTGATTGATGTATTGGAAGATACAGTTAATGACTATCGTTTATCTGTTGTTCAAGACCAACAGGATGATGCAGAATATTACTTAGATCAATTAGATGATCTATTGTATGAAGCAAAAGATAATCTGAATGTCAGTTTAGATAACATGCATTATGCCATTTCTAGTCAATTTGGTTTTGTGACCACGATCAGCGCTAAAGTACGTGAAAATGAACGCGCATTATCCTATGCGCAAAAGTTATTAACTGAATTACAGCAAATTGATCCTGAAACCTGCTATGAGTGGATGAATTGGGCATGCCCAGTTGAACTGGCTCGAAAAATCAGTGGTTTTATTTATTGGTTTAACCAAACCTTACCAAGATTACGTTTTATTATTGATAGCATGCGTTTGAGTTTGTTTAAATTAAGACGTGACGAAAAGCAGGCTAGTTTATTAAGGAATATGGCTCGTTACCTTCACAAGCACCCTGAATTTGAAATCAATGAAGATATTTTTGAAGATAAAACATTGCCTGTAAATCTTCGTTTCGCTGCACCCATGTACATTAAATCTTATATTGATGTCAAAGAAACTGCGCATGAACAAACATTGATAGAGATAGTTCAATCTTTACGTAAACTGAATACAGTAAGTAAACCTGCTACACGTGAAACGTCAGAAGTCGAAGTGATCGAAAACGTTGCGATGAGTTTTAGTTATGATTATTTTGAAGAGCAAACAGAACGTTTATTTGAACAGGCAATCACTATTGGTGAAGCGATATCTGCAGTTAAATTTTGGCAGCAATCACTCGCTGAATGGCATCAGAAAGCACAACATATTGATCCTACACAATGGGTTGAATTAGTATTTAGTAGTTATTGTAAGTTAACTAATGCACAACAAGAGTTAATCGATATTCGTCCTAAAGGCCAACAGTTACCTGGTATTTCTCATAATTGGTCATACAGCGATATCGTGGTTAAAGTTAATTAACGATGAACGGACATCAATTTAATAAAATACAATATAAATTTTTTGCTGAGCATCTGAGTAAAGATCTCGGTCAGGTTAAATCAACTAAAAGTTGTGAATGGATAGTTAGTACACATCGTCTTGGACGAATTATCGATGGTATTTGGTTTTATACTGAAAAAGATAGAGTCAATATCATTAACCTCGCTAAGCAGCAGTATGGTACTGATTTATTGAGAGATCCTTACCCTGAAAAAAGAGGTCGCATTGAAAATGCTCGTTTGAACAATAATGAAAAGTTAAATTCATTAGCAGTGAGTGAAGAGTTTGTATTAGTTAACTCTTTACAGACTTTGCAACTAAACCAAGAAAAAATTAACATAACTGAAATAAATACATTAGGTGTTTATTTAAATGCAAATAAAATAAATAGTGTAGAGCATGAAACAATTGTATTAGTTGAAAACCTAGCTGTAATGGCAAATTTACAATTTCTCATGTTAACGGATGCAGCTAAACATTTAAAAGAAGCGATATGGATTTATCGTGGTGATGTTAAAGCAGAGCAGAATACAAATCGAGCTTATAAATTCTTCAGGCGATTCATTGGAACACACCAACTTATTTGCTTTTCAGACTTTGATCCAGAAGGCATATTTATTGCCTCAAAAAGTGGTGCATCACAATATCTCGCAGTGAGTATTGATGCTTTGAAAAATTTTAATGTGAAGGGGCCAGAGCAGGATTATTATAATCAAATAAAAACAGTAAATAAATTGAGCAAAGATCCTAATTTATCAGTAGAGTGTCGGTCATTATTGAATGCGATGGCTATTGATAAAAAAACAGTTAAACAAGAGCATATTTTAGCTCATCAAATACCTTTATCTCTTTTTGAAATAAAGTAATTGAGTCAAAGCTTAAAGATAAAATAACCAATAAGATTTAAATGAAAAAGGAAATAAAATGCAAATAGCTAAAAATAGTGTGGTTGAATTCCATTACCGTGTAAGTGAAGGCGATATGCTGCTAGAAGATAGCACAGGAAATGATCCTTTGATTTATCTTCATGGTGCAGGTGGATTATTTGAAACCATGGAGCTAGCTTTTGTTGATAAGAAAGTGGGTGACAAATTTGAGGTGACGTTAACACCTGAACAATCTTACGGTGAACGTCGTGAAGCAGCAATTCAACGTATTCCATTAAAGCATTTGCAAGGTTTACCTAAAGGTCAAAAATGGACTGCGGGTATGTCTGCGGTCGTTGAATCTAACCAAGGTCGTAATGAAGTGACTTTGATTAAAGTTGGTCGTTTTAATGCTGACTGCGATTTAAACCATCCATTTGCTGGTAAAACACTGACCTTTAATATTGAAGTTGTTAGCGTGCGTGAAGCAACTGCCGATGAGTTATCGCATGGCCATGCACACGCTAAAGGTGGTTGCGGACATTAATCTAACTCATGCGTAATTCTAGCAATGATTCAGCTGTATGTTTGAATTAAAGCATACGGCTTTCATTACTGCTTTTAAATATTTCCTGTCGCCACTTGCAGCATCACTTAATGACATAAAATTGTTTGGTCAAATATTATGAAACGAATTTCTTTATTTTCGATGGCAAATTGTCCTCACTGTAAAACAGCTAAGCAATATTTAGAGCAGCAAAAACTAACATTTCGTTTAGTGGATGTGAAAAGTCCTGCTGGACAAAAGGAATTTGCTAAAACAGGTTACCGTGGTGTACCAGTATTAAAAGTTGGAGACCAATATTTGAATGGTTTTACTGTTAAAGCATTTATCAAATTATTAAATGATTAAGTTTTTAATTATAATGAACCAATGAATATTATTTTTCATATTTTAACGTTAAGCGGCGTCACTTAGTGGTTTTTAGCTTTCCTATTTTGAATTTCCTCCTTACTGTTTCATTCAATAGTTAGTTTTCTGATAAATAATCATATTTCTTGTGCGCTACCTCACAAAAATATTCAAAAAATAGATAATAAGCCATCAGTTTTAAGAAATAAAATATCAACTGCTTTAAAGATGATATCGTGAATTTACTACGTTTTAGCATTCTTGGTTGTTTTTAAGAGGGTTTAATATGTCTTCATTTCTCGCAGTTGATTCACTTGACGCAAATTTTATAGATTCTGATTTAGCAATGCTTTGGTCTAATATTTCCCCGATGTATATGGTCGATGAAGGTCCTTGGTTAAACCAGTTAATGGACATGGCGGCTCCGTCCGTTGATGAAGAAAATGCAATTGATAAGAAAGCAACAGAACTTATCGAACGAGTTCGCAAAGATAAAAATGCAATTCATATGATTGATGCACTTCTGTTGGAATACAGTTTAGATACAAAGGAAGGGATTTTGTTAATGTGCCTTGCTGAAGCATTAATGCGTATTCCTGATAAAGAGACGGCAGATGCACTAATTAAAGATAAATTAAGTGTCGCAGATTGGACTTCACACCTTAAAAAATCAGAATCTTTGTTTGTTAATGCTTCTACTTGGGGATTATTGCTCACGGGTAAAGTGGTTAATCTCGGCAATGCAGTAAAAGGTGGAGCAAGTAATGTGCTGAATCGTTTAGTCAGTCAAATGTCTGAACCGGTGATTAGACAGGCTATGCATCAAGCGATGAAAATTATGGGGCACCAATTTGTACTAGGTCGCAATATTGAAGAAGCACAAAAAAATGCTAAACGTTTTACGGATAAAGGCTTTAGCTATTCTTTTGATATGTTGGGAGAGTCTGCTCTGACTTCTGCTGACGCTAAAAAATATTTAAACGCTTATTTATCGGCCATAGAGTCCATTGGTAAAAAAGCACTGAATCAAAATGAACTTCCAAATGCCGCGACTGTATCAATAAAATTGTCTGCTTTACATCCTCGTTATGAAGTTGCTAATAAACAGCGCGTGATGACAGAAATGTTTGAGACCGTTTTGGTGCTGATTAAACGAGCAAGAGAATTGAATGTTGGACTAACGATTGATGCCGAAGAAGCGGATCGATTAGAGTTGTCTTTAGCTTTGTTTGAAAAGTTATATCGGCATCCAGCAACGCAAGGTTGGGGGAAGTTCGGTATCGTTGTACAAGCATACAGTAAACGTGCCTTGCCTGTTTTAGTCTGGTTAGCTGCGCTAGCTAAACAACAAGGAGTTTTAATACCATTACGCTTAGTCAAAGGAGCATATTGGGACAGTGAATTAAAATTATCACAACAGAATGGTTATAGCGCCTATCCTGTTTATACTCGTAAAGAAGCGACTGATGTTTCTTATTTAGCATGTGCAAGGTTTCTATTAAGTGATCATGTTAAAGGGCTAATATATCCACAATTTGCTAGTCATAATGCGCATACTGTTGTTGCTATCACTGCGATGGCTTTGCACAAAGAATTTGAATTTCAACGATTACATGGAATGGGAGATGCTTTATACAATCATGTATTAAGCATGTTTAAAAGCAACATTCGCATCTACGCTCCGGTAGGGAGTCATAAGGATCTGTTGCCATATTTAGTGCGGCGATTATTAGAAAATGGCGCAAACAGTTCTTTTGTTCATCGCTTAGTCGATGCAAATTGTCCATTACAAGAGCTCATTGAGCATCCTGTTGTTACACTTAAAAAACGAAGTACTTTGCATAACGGATTAATTGTATTGCCGCCAGCTATTTTTGAAGATAGAAAAAACTCATTTAGTATAAATATTGACATACAAAGTGAGGCGTTACCTTTTGAGCAAAGTCTGCAACAATTTGATAATAAACAATGGTTAGCGGGGCCAATTGTTAACGGTGTGCATTACACTGCGATTGATTTTGCTGGTGAGTTAGATTCACTACCTATGACTTTACATCAGTCTACGACACCATATAACCGTGCTATTAATATTGGTTCAGTCATTTATTCTACTTCAAAAATGATTGATGATGCGTTGTCTACTGCACATGACTTCTACCCTGAGTGGAATAGCACTGCAATACAGCAACGAGCACAGCATTTATATGTGTTAGCTGATTTACTAGAAGCGAATATGCCTGAGTTAATTGCTTTGTGTCATCATGAAGCGGGTAAAACTATTCACGATTGCATAGATGAAGTGAGAGAAGCTGTTGATTTCTGTCGTTATTATGCTCAACAAGCCGTCGTTAATTTTGCTAGTGTTGAAATCAATGAAAGTTTCGACAACATTATTGAGACTGTATCTCGTCAAGGAAAAGGTGTCTTTGTTTGTATTAGTCCATGGAATTTTCCATTAGCTATTTTTTTGGGGCAAATTAGTGCCGCATTAGTCACTGGAAATACTGTTGTCGCTAAACCCGCAGAGCAAACGTCATTGATAGCGGCTAAAACGGTGATGTTGATGTTAGAAGCTGGTTTCCCGAAACAGGTTATCCATTTACTAACTGGAAGTGGCAAAGATATTGGTCCTGCATTAACAGAAGATGAACGTGTTGCTGGTGTGGTATTTACTGGTTCAACGATCACTGCTCAGATGATAAATCGAAGTCTTGCTAAAAGAACCATTTTACCCGCTACATTCATCGCTGAAACAGGCGGGCAAAACGCCATGATAGTCGATAGTACTGCGTTACCAGAACAAGTTGTGAGAGATGTGGTTCGTTCTGCATTTGCCTCTGCTGGGCAGCGTTGTTCTGCATGTCGTGTTTTATTTGTTCAGCAGGATATCGCTGAGCGTGTGATCGAATTAATTAAAGGAGCAATGGCAGAATTATCCTTGGGGTTACCTTATCTACATGAGACGGATGTGGGGCCTGTTATTGATAAAACAGCAAAAGATAAATTGAATAGCTATATCGATAGTATGTTGAAAGAGAATAAGTTGTTAGCAAGAGTGGAACTAAACGAAGACTGCGAGAAGGGAGATTTTGTTACACCCATAGCGATAGAGATAGATCATTTAGGACAACTATCAGAAGAGCAGTTTGGCCCCATATTACATGTAATTCGATTCAAGTCCTCTGAGTTAAATGATGTTATTGAACAAATTAATGCAACTAACTTTGGTTTAACGATGGGAATTCATAGTCGAAATGAAGCGGCATATAAACGTATCGCACAAGCAAGTAGAGTGGGAAATTGTTATATCAATCGTGATCAAGTTGGTGCGGTAGTTGGCGTGCAACCTTTTGGTGGACAAGGTATGTCGGGTACGGGACCTAAAGCGGGTGGACCTCGATATTTATATCGATTTACTAAACAAACTCTAAGTTCAACAGTTTCAGATACTGTTCAATTGTAAGGATTTAATATGAGTCAAATAAAATCTTGTTCGCTACAATTAGCAATCGATAAAGCAAGCTCAAGCTGGGTAACTTGGAGCATGCTTGATATACAAATCCGCATTGACTTAATGGAGAAATGGAGTGAACTATTATCACAGCAAAGAAGTTTAGACTTATTGCCTGCTCAAATGGTGAATTTTCATATCAAGCAAGCTTTAAAGCTTATCTCTGAAGAGCAAGTTATGCCTGGTCCGACTGGTGAAAGTAATGTGTTAACTGCGCCTGGAAGAGGTGTGTTTGTCATTACAGCAGAGTATGATACACCTGAGACTGCTTTCGTGGGTTTAATCGCTTGTGCTCTTATATCAGGCAATTGCGTTGTACTCTCTTTTCCGCCTGAATTTCAAGAAATTGTTGATAGTTTGTCCTTCGTATTGTCACTTTCTGAAATTGAACGTACGGTTGTACAGGTTATTAAGCGTGAATCTGTTGATGATATTATTAGTGATCCTGTTATTGCAGGAATGGCTTATGTTGGCAATGTGAATGAGGCTATTCGACTGAATCAAGTTTTAGCATCACGTGATGGACAAATTGCACAATTTATTATCGAAACTGATTTAACACACTTAGCTACTCTTAGAGATCAATGTTTAATATTAAGATTCATTACTGAAAAAACGCAAACGATTAACCTTACGGCTGTTGGAGGAAATGCCTCATTATTAGCATTAGGTTGTGGTGATCAATAAAATTTTAATCTGTATTCTTTGAGTTAATAGGGTAGATGGAAAATAGTTAGGAACAATGATTTAGTGGCATCGCTACGTATTGCTTTTAAGTTGCTCCATGATCAACCGATTGTACTTTGCAGTGCATCTACCCTTGATCGCAAGACTATGTTACTTTTAAAGATTATTTTAACTTAAGCCATAACTATGTCGCAAAGCCATTATTTTCCTATTAATACGACTTATTCAATTATTGACCCTGCGACTATTGCCCATTATGTCGCAGATAAGTTTAAGTTAATTAGCATCAAAGAATGTCTTTTTTGGTGCCAAGGAATTAATGATACCTATAAAATTATTTGTGAGCATGAAGAATATATGCTTCGAGTCTATCGGCATAAATGGAGATCGAACGAAGATATTCGCTACGAAATGGAAGCTTTGTCCTTTATTCATAATAAGGCGCCAAAGTTACCAGGATATGTCGCTGAAATACTGTCTGCTCCTGATTCAAAGGAGACTGTTTATGAGATAGAGGCTGCAGAAGGTAAACGTTACCTAGTTTTAACTAAGTGGCTTAAAGGCTGTCCAATTGATGTGAATAACGATGCCCACATCGCTTTGTATGCAACAACTTTATCCCGGTTACATAATGAAACAATTCGTTTCAACAGCACTCATCAACGGATAGAATTAAGCGTTGAAACTTTACTCACTAGCCCATACCAAAAAATTAAACCTTATTTTTCAATTATTCCAAATTATCAGCCGTGGTTTTCAGAACTGATAGAAAAATTAACAACACGCTATCAAACTCTTGATAAAAATGAACATAACTTTGGATTTTGTCATGGTGATTATCAATTAAGTAATTCACATGTATATAAAGAAAAACTCTCGGTGTTTGATTTCGATTGCAGTGGTGAGGGATTTAGAATTTATGATGTCGCGACTTTCAAATGGTATTGTTTAACGAATAATATTGATTTATCTATTTGGGAGTCTTTTTTAAATTACTATTTACAAGCACAGAAAATCACACAATTAGAGCTGAATATGATTAATGATATTGTCATGATCAGACAGATATGGACGATAGGTTTGCACTGTGAAACTGCACTAGCAAAAGGGTGGTTATCTGAAAGTTATTTTAAGTTTCAATTTGATTTATTAAAACAATGGCAGAATCAAGATTTTACTAGCAAGCAATTTATTTATTAACTGAATAATTAATCAAACCGCTCTTTTAAAGCGATTTGATTATTGAATCATAGTTTTTTTGTTACTTTACGATCGATACATCCCAAATCTTTATTTGGCACTATTGCGTCTCTCACTATTTGTTTTAATTCCGTGATTTCAGGGAAGCCTCCCCTCTCTTTTCTTGACCAAATACGATGACCATTGGCAATAATTTCAAATAAACCGTCTGTCCCTGGCAGTAATGAAACCTCATGAATATCACCATCAAATGTGGTTAACAATTCTTGAGCCATCCATGCTGAACGCATCAACCAACGGCATTTGGTGCAATATTTTATTTCAATTTTATTAGCCATGATTTTTATCCTAATAGAGTAAACTATATAATTTACGGCGGTATTCTGAAACTAAAGTCGCATCATCAATGGTAGCTAAAATATCTAACATCGTTTTTTTAGCTTCTCCATTTTCATATCCTAGATCACCGCTTAATATTGTGAATAATAATTGCAGCGCTTCTTTGTAACGTTTCACTTGATGATATTGAATAGAAAGTTGGTATTGAAGAGGTTGTTTATCTTGTGCCGTTAATAATGCGGTTTCTAATGCAGAAATTTCAGGAGTCTGTGACGATTGCTCCGCCAGTTCCAATTCTGACATCAAGCTATGATAAATCATATTCTGATCAGCCATTGGAATCGCTAATAAGATGGGTTTAGCATTTTCAAATTCCCCTAAAGCTAAATATATTTGAGCTAATGCTAACTTTATTTCATTGTCATTTGGATTAATCTGTTGAGCTTGTAGAATTGTTTCTTTTGCTTCAAGTACCTTGCCTTGTGCAAATAAGGTTTGTGCGTCACCTAACAATGTTAACGAAGGATCGGGTAGATGCTTTTTAATAAAGTCATTAATGACATCTATACTCTGTTCACCTGCAAATCCATCAACGCCTTTGCCATTGATGAACATATAAGCAGTAGGCACACTCTTGATCTCAAAGTGCTGTACAATTTGATGCTCTTCATCACAGTTAACTCTTGCTAATGTGAAACCATTTGCATGTTCTCTTTGTAACTGCTCCAGGATAGGTAATTGCGTTTGACAGATATTGCATCGACTTGACCAAAAAACAACCAATACGGGTTTGTTGACTGAACCTTGTGCAATTACTGTTTGAAAATCTTGCAGGGTTACATCGAATATATCTGCTTGCATTTTAACCTCTTATTAATTTTTTAATTATGTTAAACATGATACGTGAACAGAGAAAGTCAGCAAGGGCTAAGACCCTTAAGATCTCTCGTTTATTGAGCAATTATCTTATAAAAAGGTGAGCACAAGCAACAATGTCATAATTTTTACAATTGTGGTGTAATCTGTTCATTTTAAACCTTGTTTTTAAAGGCTTGCAAAAGTAACATTGGATGCTCAATTAAAGGAGCATTTACATGTTAACAGGTAGTATTGTCGCACTCGTGACCCCGATGGACCAAACTGGTGAAATTGATTTTCTTGCATTAAAAGAACTAGTTGAGTTCCATATAAAATCAAAAACCGCTGCCATTGTTGCTGTTGGGACTACAGGTGAATCTGCAACATTAAGCGTTGATGATCACGTGAAAGTCGTTGAACGCACTATTCGTTATGCAGATGGACGCATTCCAGTTATTGCTGGTAACGGTGCTAACTCAACATCTGAAGCAATTGCATTAAGTAAATTATTTATTAATAGCGGCATTGTTGCTGGCTTGAATGTAACTCCGTATTACAATAAACCTACTCAAGAAGGTTTATATTTACACTATAAAGCGATTGCTGAAGCTTGCCCTTTACCGCAAATTTTATACAACGTACCAGGCCGTACTGCTGTCGATATGCTGCCAGAGACGGTAGCCCGATTAGCTAAGCTTCCAAATATTATTGGGATTAAAGATGCAACAGGTGATTTACAACGCCTTGCAGATTTAAAAGCCATATTACCTGAAGGCTTTTTACTATTAAGTGGTGATGATGAAACAGGTTGTGACTTTATGTTACAAGGTGGACATGGTGTTATTTCTGTTACGACCAATGTTGCGCCAGTTGAAATGGCACAAATGTGTGAATATGCATTAAATGGTGAAGTAGAAAAAGCAAAAGCTATCAATAATAAATTATTGCCAGTGCATACTAATCTATTTCTAGAAGCAAACCCAATTCCAGTTAAATGGGCATGTGCTGAATTAGGTTTAATTCCAAGTGCCGTTTTGCGTTTACCATTAACGATTTTATCTGAGCAATACCAAGGTACGGTTCGCAATGCATTAATTGCAGCTAAATTACTTTCATGAAGACAACTTATCCATTTTCAAAAATTACTTTAGCCATTGCATTAACGCTGACTGTCTCGAGTTGTGCTCGTTTTTCAGAAAGAACTCAAGCAGAAAGCCATTTTAATTATCTCAATGATAAGTTGATTAATAAATATAATACCGGTGAATTCTCGCGAGAAGAGCAACGTTCGACTTTTGACATAACTGCTTTAACGGAAGAGCAAAAAAAGCTTGGTTTGCTAGGTAATCAAGTTGATGTTCGTCCTCCAACGCAATTAATACCAGTGTTAGATGGCGTTTTGTTAGATCCAGACCCAATACAAACAAAAGTTTGGTTTAATGCATTTGCGCAAGAAGATAATATTGAACAAACCATTTGGGATTTGATGCTTGAATATTTAGCTTTTAGAAATGCGACGTCGATGACATCAGATCGGGCTGCATTAACATTTGACACTGGACCTTTGATTAATGAACGAGTCTATGGGCGCTATAGTAAAAACTATGTGTATGAGGAAGGGAACTACAAATTACAACTATTTAAGGGTGGTGATGCACTTAGTCTAGGCATGTCTGTTGATGTGCAAAGTTACCAAGAGTTAAATGACGATGTACCTATTGCGCAAATTTTAGAAGGTGAAACTAAGCGTAGTATTGAATTGGCATTTATTAACGACGTGATGAAGTTTGCGTTTATGAAGAAAGAGTCTGAAGCTTTGAAAGCATCAGATGGTAAACCATTGCCAATCAAATTAGGTTTTGATGATAGCCATCAAACAGCTTGGATCATAGGTACAAATTTTTTAGACACATGGATGAAATTACCTAAGTTATTATCATTAATGAGTTTCACCATGGTCGAAGAAGATCAAAATTTAGGTTACTTTTTAGTCGACTTTGACTCCCAAAATGCAGAATATTGGACTGAAAATAATTTAAATCCAATCGAACTAGAAGAAGGTGAGTATTTTGTTCAATTGGGCGAAATGACAGGTGGGGATACGTCAGTGTTATGGTTGAATGCTGATAAACAACCCTTATCTGATCAGCAAATAACGGACTTATATTTAAGTATTACCAGTAATATTCGAAGTGTTGTATTAGAAAAAGATACTCAATCGGTTTTGTACTAGATTGAATCGTTCAGTACTGCTTTAAAGAGAATTTATTTAACCACAAATCAATTTTAAGCCTGTTTTTATGCAGGCTTTTTTATTGCTTATCTTCCAATTTTTCTTGTTCTTTTAATTTAGCTTCTCTCTCTTTTACTGCGTCAATGACACTATCTGGTATTTTCATATTAGCGCTTTGTTTCAGCAACAAAATATTACTGATGATAAAACCTAACACTAAAACTATGATGAAGATGACCCATCCAGTTGACATAACGTACTCCCAAATTTAATTAATGGATACAAAAAAGCAGGGCACAATGGTCTGTCCTGCTTTGATAATACCCCTAATTTTTCTATTCGCTAGTATTAGTCAATTAGATTGTACTGTTCACCAAGAATATCGATGATTTCTTGTTTAGGATTTTCTGAAAGTATAATCTTTTGACCGATAATTTTTTCAGCAATACCTGTGTATGTTTTAGAGATTTGCATGAGTACAGATTCTGGTAATGCATTCTCTTTTGCTAATGCAAAACGCTCTTCCATGCGGTCTTTATTTAACAGAATATCTGGATCTGGGAAGTGCTTAAGTAATAGCTGACGGAAATCTTCTTTTGAATTTTCTACTATTTTACCTTCACGGTAAGCTGGACCATCCCATATACGAGATGAGTCAGGGGTGCCCACTTCATCCATGTAGATCAATTTTTCTTGGCCTGCTTTATCTGTCACGTAACCAAATTCAAATTTAGTATCAACAAATATTTGGTCCAATTTAGCCAATTCAGCGCTGATCACATCAAAACCTTCTTTTAACAGTTTTTCATAATCATCAATGTGAGATGTTGAAGTAAAGTTGAAGGCTTCGAAGTTATCTTCAATGTTTTTACGAGTGATATTTACATCATCAACTTCTTGTACGCCAGGGATCCCTTTCAAAATACCTTTAGTAGAAGGTGTGATCAGTAATTCTGGTAATTTAGTGTTATTTTCTAAACCTTCAGCAATTTCAATTCCACAGAACTCACGCTCACCTTTTGCATATGCGCGCCACATAGAGCCAGTAATGTATTGACGAGCGATAGCTTCAATCATAACTGGACGTGCTTTTTGGACGATCCATACAAACGGATGTGGGATATCTAAAATGTGGCTATCAGCTAAACCTTGTTCTTTGAATAGTTTAAACCAGTGATTAGAAATAGCGTTTAATGCTGCACCTTTACCTGGTACACCATTCATACCGCCTTCACCGTGCCAGATACAATCAAACGCAGAAATACGGTCACTAATAACCATGATTGCTAACGGTGCATCTGCTGCAACATTGTAACCTTTTTCTTGAATGAGGCGTTTGCTATCTTCAGCTGTTAACCAATAAACTGAACGCACTTTACCACTGTGGACTGGCTGATCAGTACGAATAGGTAAATCGTTGTTTACAGCTAATACTTTGTCGGCGAGACTCATAAAAAATTCCTATAAAAAGTCAAAGTGAGCAGAAAATTCTGCATGGGATGTTAAAATCAGAATGATAGCAGATTGTATCTGACTTATCATGTCAAAAACGCTTATGGGAATCACCTTTTATATAAAGTATTCCACTTAATTTAGACGAATATAAAGGCTTTCATTTAGATGGCAAAAGATTTTACATTCAAACAGTTTCATATTAATGCCTTCCAATGTGGAATGCCTGTCAGCACTGACGCCGTATTATTAGGGGCTTGGGCTAATATAGCTAAATCTGAATCGATCTTGGATATTGGCTGCGGTACTGGCATCTTGTCATTAATGTGCGCACAACGTAATGAACTGGCTAGGATCACTGCAATAGAAATTGAAGAAAATGCATTTAATGCGGCATTAAAAAATAGCCAAAATAGTCCATGGAAAAAAAGGGTAGATGTTCAGCATCTCAGTATTCAAGAATTTGTAAAAACTAAACAAAATTATGATTCTATTATTTGCAATCCTCCCTATTTTTACAACGGTGAAGCGTCTAAAAGTGAACAACGTGCCACAGCAAGACACACATCTGCATTAACTCACCTCGATCTTCTATATTATTGTGTTCAATTATTAACAGAGATCGGGTCGGCAAGCTTTATATTGCCAACGGTTGAAGGTAAATTGTTTATCAATTTATTGATAGAAATGGAAATGCCACTTTATGTATCTCGATTAACTTATGTCAAAACGACCATTACTAAAGCATCAACACGTATGCTGATAGAATTAAATAGAGCTAGTCAATATGCATTGATTAATGCCGTTGAAGATGAGTTGGTGATCCATAATGGCGAAGTTTATTCAGAAGAGTTTATCGCATTAACCAAAAACTTTTATTTAAAAATGTAGAGTTTAAATTAGAATCAATAATCAAAGAATTGTCGATGATCAACACCCGAACTAAAACTACCCACTTTGTTCTCATGCTTATAAGATTTCCATTTAGCCACTTGTGTACCTTGATTTAGATGAGGGAATTGCTGGTCAACTTTGATCGTTAATGCTAAAAATTCGACGAGTTGATTGAAGCTGTTTACATCACTTAAATCGATACTAAGTAAGTCATTTCTGTTTTTAAAATAGCTTTCAACTGACTGCTGATGCCGGCAGTAACAATTTGTTAAATGTTGATCAGACAAAAGATCTTGTCTTTCAAGTTCAAAGGTTTCAATAAATGATCGTTTTAGTACTGGGCTAAAATGACCACTTTTAGGGATTAAACCGGGCCCCATTTTTATAAGTAAGCGTTTTACAGACGGTACCCATAAGGATAACTCTCGTTGCAAATAAATGAATTTGGAACCTGGAAAAATTTTATCTAATTGTTTGAAGTCGGAAAAGCAAGGCGCATCAGAGATTACATCTGCTAATTCAAAAGCTTGTTTGGTAAAAGCCGTATGCGCAACTTTGAATCCAAAATTTAACATCGCAACACTAATACTGGTTGTGCCTGTTCTTGGTAAGCCGATAATAAAAATTTTAGACATGGATAGAGTGCTTAATCAAAATAATTAATATGTCCATTGTAACGACTAATTGAATAAATGATGCTATTTCAATATAGATTTTTGTATGTCAGGCCATTTAATATTAAAAGGAATTTTAAAATTTCGCTCTAAAATAAATAAAGTGGCATCACTAAGTATTTAACTTTCATTGGTAATCTACTTTTAATATCTATTTGTTCCGTATTAGAACCTGTGGAGATGAAATTGTAATGTATATTTTTCAGAAAAATAAAGCATATAAGATTTTTTAATTTTTGATAAATTAATTATCGTAGAAAATATTTACTAATAATTTGATATCAATTCTCATTTCATCAAGGATAACGGTTACTTTGTGACCAACTTCAATGGTGTTAGTTTGCTTAAGTGCTACCTTTGATTTGTAACATGTTAGTAACAAATAGAGCACTAACCTTAAATGACATATACACTAGATGGAGCGATGATAATGAAAAAGATTATTCAAAACGGGATTCTCGGATTAGCATGCTTATTTTCAGTTAATGTTTTGGCTGAGAATTATACGATTGGTACTGGAAGTCAAAGCGGAACTTATTACCCTTTAGGTGGAATATTAGCTAAAATTTGGAGTGAAAATATTGATGATTTTGATATGCGTGCTGAAGTTACAGCGGCCTCTGTTGAAAACACGATTAAAGTCTCTTCTAACAAACAATTAGCTGGTATTGCCATGGGTAATGTTGTTTTACAGGCTCACCAAGGAATTAAACCATTCCCACGTAAAATGGATGTGGCAGTATTATTTGCTCTTTATCCGAATGTAGTTCAATTTATTGTCCCTGCTGATTCGGATATAAAAACGATTCAAGATTTAAAAGGAAAAAAAATCTCATTAGGAGCTCCTGGATCTGGTACTCGAGTTAGTTCGACTAACATTCTGTCTGCATTAGGTATCAAAGAATCTGATATAGACGCTCAATCACTAAATTACACCGCAACAACAAGCGCAATTGCCGCTGGACAAATTGATGCGGGGGCAATCGTTGGCAGTGTTGGTGTTGGCGCAATTACTGAACTTGCTTTTACACATAACATTCGTATTTTATCTTTTACTCCAGAAGAATTAAAAATAGTAAGTGAGAGTAATGCATCCTATCAAGCGATTGAAGTTCCGGCTGGTAGTTATAAAAATGTAAATGCTTTTAATGCCCCTGCAGTTTGGAATATTTTAATCGTTAATGAAAATCTAGATACAGATTTAGCTTATAACATGACTAAGATTGCCTTTGAGAACATGAGTAAAATAAATCAAGTTATCAGTGTCACTAAGTTCACCACAATTAAAAATATGGATAAATTACAAGGGATGGGGTTACATCCTGGATCTTTAAAATACTTTAACGAACATAAGTAATTTTACATCTTTTGTGAGCAGTTCATTGATTTACTTTATTGATGAATTCGGATTAATTAGCTGTGTACTTTGTGGGGAAGTCTATGGAAAAATCACCAAATATATGTAAATTGATAACGGATAAATTAGTGCTATTGGCTTCGCTATCAGCTATTGCATTATCGATTTTCCAAATTTGGCAAGGTATAACAGCTGATTTATCTGCTCCTGTTTTTAGACCTGTTCATTTAAGTTGGGTGTTAATTTTAGTTTTTTTTACAAAACCATTAATCACATCCAAACGTTTACCTTATATTTACTTATTTGGTCGGTTCATGGACCTATTATGCATAGGTCTTATCGCTTGGGCTTCCTACCGGATCGTCTCTTTTGATTATGATGATATTTCATTTTTGATGGATGGATTAACTACTTTAGATCAATTATCTGGGCTTATAATTTTAGCCCTCTTATTGGAGGCTACCCGTCGAACAGTTGGTTTTGTGATGGTATTGATTGCAGGTATATTTTTACTATATGCAATTTTTGGGAATTTATTACCTTCAGATGTAGCAAGCAAAGGCTTTTCTATTGAAGAGATTGTAAGGTTCCATATCTTTTCGACTAATGGCGTTTATGGTGCCCCCTTAGCCATTGCAGCGGGTGTCGTTTTTATATTTGTATTGTTTGGTGCTTTTTTACAGGTTACTGGAGCGGGTAAGTTTTTTATCGATGCTTCATTTTCTATCGCTGGTAAATATAGAGGTGGTCCTGCGAAAGCCAGCGTTATTGCATCTGCTGCATTAGGCTCTATTTCAGGATCTGCCATTGCGAATACAGTGACGACTGGTGCGTTAACCATCCCGATGATGAAAAAATTAGGGTATAAACCAGAGCAAGCCGCAGGTATTGAAGCTGCTGCTTCTACTGGAGGGCAAATTATGCCGCCAGTAATGGGAGCAGGGGCATTTGTAATGGCTCAATTTACAGGCATTCCATACAGTGACATATTATTAGTCTCTATTGCTCCAGCTATTTTATATTTTGCCTGTACATTATTATATGTTCATTTGATGGCTTGTAAGTTAGGCCTTAAGGGAATGGAGTTTACTGACAAAATAACTGAAGTATTAAAGAATGGTTGGCATTTTTTGGTGCCATTAATCTTAATTACAAGTTTACTGTTGATGAGTTATTCTCCCATTTTAGTTGGAATTGCTGGTTGTATTGCAGTGTTGGTTGCCGCCATGTGCAGAAAACATAGTCGTATCAGTATCTCACTCTTCTTTGAAGGCATGAAAGAAGGAGCGCTCTTAGCTTTACCGATTTCGGTTGCTTGTGCAACGGCAGGCATAGTTGTTGGAGTAGTTGGGCAAACAGGTATTGGTCTGCAATTTACACAGTTTTTAATGGCACTTTCTGGTGGATATTTATGGTCAGTATTAGGTTTAATCGCCATTGCGGCTGTGATTTTAGGAATGGGATTACCCGTAACCGCTGCATATATTGTGTTATCGATAATGGCTGTACCTAGTTTAACTGAATTAGGTGTTGGTCTTTTAGCTGCTCATATGATTGTCTTTTGGTTATCACAAACCTCAAATGTAACACCACCTATTGCACTAGCGGCTTTTGCGGCAGCAGGAATTGCAAATACCTCGCCTATGAAATCAGCAGTACAAGCTTTTAAATTAGCTCAAGGTTTTTTCATTATTCCCATTATGATGGCATTTTCTGGGTTAATTTGGGTACAGGGTGAAAATGTAAATTTTGCCATCGCTATTGTGTTGACTATCGGTTTAATCATCGCCTTTGCAGGCACAATTGAAGGTCGATTAGCCACATCTTTGTCTTTGATAGCTCGCGTTATTTTATTTGCTTCTGGTTTTGCTTTATTGGTGCCTCAACTTTATTTAAATGGTGCTGCTTTACTTGCTATATTAGTGGTTGCTGTTACTAATTACAGGTTATCAAAAACAGAGGAAATAGTAAGCTTGGCTCCCAGTAAATAAATAGACTGTGAATGTTTTTTTATTTTGGTATTTTTAATAATATAACTTGGTGAGTTGATTAAAATGATCGTAGAGTCTCGTTGTCTGTGATATTAAAGTTATAAATAGTAAAATTTTTGATCTAAAAAAACACGCCTAGCGTATAAATGAATGTTAAAAAGTAATTAACCTAACAAACTAGTTTTTGCTCATTGAAAGACTACAACTAAATGGAACTTATTATGAAATTCAAATTATTAACGTCTTTAATCGTTGCTTCATCTTTTTCCTCAATGGCTTCAGCAACAGAAGTCACACTCGTTGATGGTGCTTGGGATGGTATGACTATTCCTTCAGGACAACAATGCCAGAAATTTGGTGGGCAAGATCCTATGACTCCTAAGTTATCAGTAACAGGCATTCCTGCTGGTACTGATTTAATTGTTTTAGAGTACAGTGACAGAGATTCAGAAAAAATGAATAATGGTGGTCACGGTATGATGAGTTATGCCATTGATTCTACTTTGACTGAAGTCGTTATCCCTTCAGTTGCAGGACATTCATTTGAACTTCCTGCCCAATTTGCAATGATTGAAGCACATCGTAGTCCTGGTTGGGATAAAGCGGGGGCTTATATGCCACCATGTTCAGGCGGTAAAGGACATGCTTATTATGTCACAGTAAAAACCATGAAAGGTGATATGGAAACGTCTTCTACAGTATTAGAAATGGGTAAGTTTTAAGCGTTTTATAATATGATTTTTGTATTTCAACTATACATATAAACTATTCACAGTGCGTCAATATAATATTGACGCCATTTTTTTAAATACCGCTATTCTCAATATCACACTGTTTCATTGTTTTTATATAATTAAATCTCCTCTAATTAGGTATTGAAAAGTAAAGATTACATCAGCGAATCAATGCGTTATTGACTTACTTTGGCAATGGTTATAGCGTGTCTTAATTCTTATATCATTATTTTCTTATTGAACTTTTTCCCTTCAAAAATACAGATTGATATTGAATGTGAAAATAGAAAAGGATTACATACCTCTTAGAACAAAGGACGTTAAAAACATGAAATTTAGCCAGTTAGTAACAGTTACAGCTAAAAAAGCTTTTCTTTTATTGTACTGTTTGTCTTTTAGTAGCTTGTATATTGGTACGACTACTGCGCAAACAATACCCTTACCATACGAAATCATCAATCTGTCTGAATTTAGCGATGAAGAGATTTATGTTGCGCTTGTAGGTAAAATTGATGGAACCGATGTTTGGATGGATATGGCCACCGGTGAAATCAACGAGATGCAAAAATCAGATAATACTTTACAAGGGCCAATTCATAATGGCAATAAAGGGCCTGGTGGTGATGGTAAATATGCTGATAGTTTTACGCTACTGAGTAACATCCCTAATACAACCTTTAATATTCCTCATATCTATGCGGTTCGTGTATTTATTTCTTTTAAATCACCATTGTATTTATATTTTTTCGGTGACGGTGGAGGCTATTCAGCTCCTTCGCTATCTAATGATTCAGATCCAAATTTAGGCCTAAAATATGAGTTAATTGAATTAACTTATGGTGATAATGGACTTTGGACAAACACCACTCGTGTTGACGCATACCAATACCCAATGGGATTGGAGGTTTGGGGAACTGACGGGTTTTACAAACGAGTAGGTGAAGTATTAACACATGATGAAATTCTTACTCAATGGCGCTCTCGTGTTGGAGATGCTTTTCAAAGTTCACTAGATGAAAGTTTAGAAATTATTTTAAACCCATCGAAAAGTACTTCATTTCAAGAAGGTGAAGCCTATAACGACTATTTTTCAGATTATGTAGATGCTGTTTGGAATCGTTATGAAACTGAAGATATGCATTTAAGCATCGGTGAAGCTGGATTATGGATTGGTCGAGTTACTAATGATCAATTTATATTCACAAATCAAGATGATGGCACTGTTGGAATGATCTCTGCTAAACCTAATACGTTAGAGATTTTAGAGGCAAGTGGTGTATTAGCTGAAGATGTTAGCAGCACAGAAAGTACTGTAGCGGACCAAAATGTTCAAAAACACTTCAGTGCAGCATTTAATCGTGGAGCGATTGATCTTAATGCAGCAACAGGAGAGTTATTAGAATGGTCTGATATCGACACATATTTTGGTGAGAATACACATAATGAATATGTTGCATTTTGGCATTCTGAAGATATTAGTTTTGAAGGAGAAACCTATGCATTTGCATATGATGATGTATTTGATTATTCATCAACAATTCAAAGCACAATACCTGAAAAAGTAAAAATCACGATCGGTGGATTTGTAAATGATCCCTATGTTGCCGCTGAATATATCGAAGTGTCTTCAGAGACAGTAAGCTTAGCGACAGATGAAACTGCTCAAATAACAGCGACTATGTTCCCGGAAAATGTTGAAAATCCTGCAATTATTTGGACAACTAGCGATTCTGCTGTTGCTACTGTAGTAGATGGAATGATTACAGCATTAAATACTGGAACAGCTGCAATTACCGCTAGTAATTATGAAGGTACAGTAAGTAAAAGCGTCGCAGTAGAAGTCAACGGTGGAGATTATAGTAATGAGACCACACAACGTATCGAAGCTGAGGATTACACTGAAATGTCTGGTATTCAGACACAAGAAACTAATGATAATAATGGTACGTTGAATGTTGGTTGGATAGATGTTGGTGATTTTATGGAATATGAAATTACTATCCCAACCGCTGGTAATTATACTATTGCCTATCGAATTTCGAGCGTTAATTCAGGTTCGTCAGTGGATGCTCAAGTTAATGGCAATACTGTACTCAGCACTAACTTAAAAACAACAGGTTCTTGGAGCAGTTGGGAGACTCAACTCGATACATTAGTTCTACCTGAAGGTACTGTTACTTTACGTTTAGTAGTAACTGGAGAAAATTGGAATCTTAATTGGTTTGATTTAACGCTAAATGAAACTGAAGCAGTGATTGAAGAGCCAGTGCTTGAAGAGCCAGTGATTGAAGAGCCAGTGATTGAAGAGCCAGTGACTGAAGAGCCAGTGACTGAAGAGCCAGTGATTGAAGAGCCAGTGATTGAAGAGCCAGTGACTGAAGAGCCAGTGACTGAAGAGCCAGTGATTGAAGACCCAGTTAATGAAGAAGAAACGGTCACTAGTCCTTCTAGTAATAAAGGGGGAGGTGGTTCAATTGGGTTTAGTTTAGTTATTTTGCTCACGCTACTATATTTGCGACAACGTAGTTTGTTTACAACATTGTAAGCTTATCTGAAACAACGAAATTTAGACTCAATATGTAACTTATACCATTCCGCAGCTTAATCTAAACTAGATTAGGCTGTTTTTTTATTTGTATACTCCAATTTATAAAAATAATGAATTCTATAGAATGGCATTTAACTATTAACTCGCAAAATCATTAAATAGTAATAATACCAATCACGTTAATTAATACCAACCGAAGTAAATAGCTGATCTATTTTACTGGCTAAAACAACTCAATTCTTCGCTGTAAGTTTCGTAAAGGGCACAACCATTTACCTCAACTTACGCTTTAACCTAAGC
>JAOFNL010000080.1 GCA_028041985.1 Psychromonas sp.
TATCTATTGCCGGGATAGGCTTTTATATACTTATTAGGTAACTGCTTTTAAATCGCATAAGCTCACTTCATGACGAAATGAAGTGAGCATTTTGGATTCAACTTTTTATTTAAATAACAGTTCCTAAATAATTAACCATCTGCATTAATTTGCTCAATAAGCGCTGTTAATGTTTGTTCTGCTTGCTGATGTGGTACTTGACAGGTTCCCGCTGCTTGATGGCCTCCTCCACCGTACTTAAGCATCAATTCACCTACATTGGTGTTAGACCCTCTATCAAAAATTGATTTACCCGTTGCAAATACGGTATTTTGTTTTTGGAATCCCCACATCACATGGATGGAAATATTTGTTTCAGGGAATAATGCATAAATAACAAAGCGATTACCTGCGTGAATAATTTCTTCATCTCTTAAATCAAGGACAACCAGATTCTTATAGATAGTTGAACAACGAATTAATTGTTGTTTAAATAATTCAGCTTGCTCTTTATAAAGTACGACTCGTTCAACTACATCGGGTAGTTGCATGATCTGCTTAATATCATGATTTTTACAGTAATCGATTAAATCCATCATTAAGTTGTAATTGGATATTCTAAATTCTCTGAATCGACCTAATCCCGTTCTTGCATCCATTAAAAAGTTAAGTAAGTCCCAATCTTCGGGGTATAACACTTGTTGCATATTAAACTGTGCCGAATCACCACGGTCACAAGCTTCCATCATTTCAAGCCAATCACTAGGAAATACATCGAGACCACCATAATGATCCCAAACGACTCTTGCGGCAGAAGGCGCGGCTGGGTCGATAATATGATTATCCATTTTTCCATTTCTAATGGTTTCAGATAAGTGGTGATCAAAGGCAAGGTGAATACCTTCTACATATGGCAAGTTAGTTGAAATATCATTGCTCGATACTTCAATTTTTCCATCTTGCATATCTTTGGGGTGAACGAAGGTAATGTCATCTATCATCTCTAGATGCTTCAATAGGACGGCACAAACTAGTCCGTCAAAATCACTTCGTGTTATTAATCTAAACTTCTGTTGCGCCATTGTGGGCTCCTATCAAACAAACTGCCAAACTCAATGAATCTATACCTGATTTTTATCGAATATCAGGTGTATTAAGATTCTGATAACTAATTGAGTGTAGACAAAATTGCTTAAATAACATGAAATTTACCTTGCCTAGGTCACGTATGTAAAAATTCAAATTCATGAATTGCTCGAGAATGATTAAGTCTTGTTGTGGAGCATTAGTTCTACCTTATTCCTGATAGGGAGTTAAGTTTTTTTGCCAATCGTTAAAATCAATTTCAAATCCATTAAATGCTTCTTGAAATAGTAAGTATGATTCATCTGCGGATAAAGAAGAGCAGGGGTTAACTAACTCTTCCTGCATAAAATAAATTAATGCTCGCAATCCTGCTTGGTGGATATGCATGAACATGGTCCACGCCCAACTACTGTAATAAAGGTGACCAGTGTTTAAATATTGCCATTGTTCATTATCAAAAAATAATTCTAGTGGGTAAGTTTGCAGCATAAGTTTATGCTCGGATTGAGCCAGTTTAATGTTACCTTCTTCAAGGTGTAAATTTTCATATAATTCAGCCATGCCTTCATTAAACATATGTGGGGTTCTACCTAATATATGTGAATTAAGTACATGGGTTGTTTCATGCATCGCTGTTTTTAAGGCTTTATCATCTGATGCTTGATAATCAACAAAAGCAAGGTTTAAGCCTCCAAAATAGACACCAATTGTATTTTCTAAGTCAGTCGAATAACGCAATATATGCTGTAAATAATCAACGCGCTGAGGAAGAATGATTAAGTTTATCGTAACCATCTGCTGGGCAGCCTCACCGAGCATATTTAGGTATTCTGCATGTAACGCTCTTATTCTTTCAGTTAATGTTTTTTGAAAGTATTCGCTAGCATTGGTTGAATAAAGGTTAAGCACGACGTATTCACTGATGACGAATATGTGATGCTTATATTTATCACCTAAGCGTTGTATTGCTCTTTCTCGTTCAGGTTTATAACTTTCACGTGCTTTGTCTAATTGGCAAATAGTACCATCGAAAAAATGCTGCCTAGGATAGACCACTTCTATTTCATAGGGTTCATCAATTATCTCTTCAACTTTATTTTCTTGGTTAGCTATTTCAAGGCTAGTATCGCGAACTTTAGGGTTATCATTTGATGGTTGTTTGACTGTTTTTGTCCATTCATTTTTTTTAGGCGGTTTACGCTGCGTTGGTTTGGTTAACGAGTCCATTTTTTTTGGAAGGGGAGCTATATCATCTTTATAAAACGTATTTATGATCACCAATGCGACAGCACAAAGAAGAAGAGAATATACCCATTTTTTTTTCACAGTCGCCTCTTTAATAAATATTTAGTTGGATTTAGATGATCTAAGGTGAAGTCCTGATGATACAGGAATTAGCTTTTTCTTTATGCTTTGAGCATGATTAATTTTGGCTAACGAAATAGTGGGACTTTTTACTGTGCTACAAGTTTCATCTATTTTATTATTTTTTATCCATTAATAGATGTTGATTAACTTATTGTATTGTTTATTTAACTTTTTAACCTAGCCTTAATGGCAAGAATAAATCTTAGCTATTAGGCAGGTATACTATGCGTTTAAAATTAAATCAAAAGTCAGATATTCTAGAGCAAATATTCACCCAATTAAAAGCCCATTTTCCAGTACAAGAACAACCCCTTTTACAAAATTTCATCAATGCAATTTATCGTGATGTCAATATTGTTGATTTAGCGACTATCACACCCGATGATTTGGCTGGATTAACTGTTTCATTATGGCGTGAAGTGAATGAATGGTCTGGCGAAACCGCTAAAATTAAAGTGTTTAATCCAGATGTTGAACAAGATGAATGGCAATCAACTCATACCATTATTAGTGTACTTAGTAGAAATATTCCCTTTGTTATCGATACCTTAAAAATTATTCTTAATAAGAAAAATATTAAGTTGCATCGTATTTTTTATAGTGAAATACATTGTGAACGAAGTGAATCTGGTAAATTGGAAAAACTTGATACAAACAATAACACGGAGTTACTACTTTATATTGAGGTTGACCAAACAACATCTTCTGCAGAGCGCCTAAGTATCAAAGAAAGCTTAGATCATGCATTGTCAAATGTAGGCTTGGTGGTTGATGACTTCGAGCAGATGCTTGATAAAGTCAAAGAAGCGATGGTGACTAGCAAAAAAATAAAAGTGAGTGTAGTGCCGAAAGATGAATTAGCGGAACAGCAAACTTACTTAAATTGGATGTTAGATAATCATTTTACTTTTCTAGCCTGTGATGAATTTACGGTTAAAAATGATCAGATTAACATTGTCGAAAATAGCCAATTAGGACTATTAAAGCATGATGATTTCATGAAAAAAAAGAATCAATTTGATTGTGTTCATGAACTACAAACTCCTTCATTATTACATTTCAGCAAATCATCTCAACGTGCCTTTGTGCATCGTATCGCCTATCCAGATGTCGTTTATGTTAAACAATTCGATGCTCAAGGTAAGTTGATTGGGGGGACTCGATTTATTGGGCTGTATACCTCTTCTGTTTATAGCGGCAGCCCTCTTATGATTCCAGTTGTCCGTCAAAAAATAGACCACGTTTTATTACAGTCTGGATTAAGCGCTGGTGGACATTATTACAAAGAATTAACGCAAATATTATCAACCTATGCGGTTGAAGACCTATTAATTTGTGATGAGAAAACCTTACTTAATAATGTGGTAGAAGTCTTACATGCGCAGGAAAAGAAAGAGCTGAGGTTGTTTTTAAGAGCGGATGGTAATAAACGCTTTGTCACTGCTTTATTATATGTACCCCGTGATGTTTATAACACTGCAGTTAGATTAAAGTTTGCAGAGTTATTAGCACGTACTATGCCTATATCTGATAGTGATTTTCAAACCTATTTAAGCGAGTCTAACCTAGCGCGATTACGCTTGGTTATCCATCTTAAAAAACCTTATGAAGGAGAATTAGAAGCCGCTGCTATTCAGTTACGTATGCAACAAATTATTAAAGCATGGACGGAAGAGTTACAAGATGCATTAATCGAACATTATGGTGAAGAAAAAGGAGTTAAGTTAACCCGTAAATATCAAGCTGCTTTCCCAAGCAGTTATCAAGAAAGCTTTAGTTCTCGTGTGGCTGTTGCAGATATTGAACGAATAGAAGCTCTGTTTGCTTTGGAAGAGCGTTCAATGGCATTACGTTTCTACCGCTCAATAGAAGCAAATAAAAGTGAATTAAAATTAAAACTATTTCATCAAAATGGCGCGCTATTGCTATCTGACTTGATCCCTATTTTGGAACACTTAGGTTTGAAAGTTGCACAAGAATACCCTTTTGAAGTCAGTGCTTCTCAAGAAAGTACTTTCTGGTTATACGATTTTACTTTGATTTATGGTGATAATGATGGTTTTGACCCAGATGCCTACCGTGATCTATTTTCTGATGCATTTTTAGCCATTTGGTATGCTAAAGCTGAGAATGATCCCTTCAATAAATTGATTTTAGGTGCTGGCATTGCATGGCGAGATATTGCGATGTTGCGTGCTTATGCGAAATATTTAAAACAGATCCGTTTTGGTTTTAGTCATTTCGCCATTGCTAAAACGCTGTTAGATCACAGCGAAGTGGTCAAAAAAATTGTGACGTTATTCCATTCAAGATTTAACCCTGCACAGCAAGTAAGCTTGGAAGATCAAATTCTACAGGAAAGCGTTATTTTAGAATTATTAAATGAAGTGACTAACCTTAATGAAGATAGAGTACTACGTAAATATGTAGAGCTAATCATGGCGACTATTCGCAGCAACTTCTTCCAACAGCAAGAAGAGGGGGGTCACAAAGACTATATCAGCTTTAAATTTGATCATAAGAAGATCACTGAGATCCCATTGCCTCGTTTGAGTTATGAAATCTTTGTGTATTCTCCTCGTTTCGAAGGGGTGCATTTACGTGGTGGTAATGTTGCTCGTGGTGGCCTACGTTGGTCAGATCGTGGTGAAGATTTCCGTACAGAAGTATTAGGCCTAGTAAAAGCACAACAAGTTAAAAATTCTGTGATTGTACCTGTTGGCGCTAAAGGAGGTTTTGTCGCTAAATATCTTAATCCGGCAATGGATAGAGATACTTTTATGCAGGAAGGGATTGCCTGTTACAAAATGTTCATTAGTGCGTTATTAGATATCACTGATAATCTTGATAATGGTAATGTATTGCCTCCTCTTCAAGTGATCCGTTATGACCATGATGATCCTTACTTGGTGGTAGCTGCTGATAAAGGAACAGCGACATTTTCTGATATTGCCAATGAACTCGCTACCGATAGAAAGTTCTGGTTAAACGATGCTTTCGCTTCTGGTGGGAGTAATGGTTATGACCATAAAAAAATGGGGATCACGGCAAAAGGGGCATGGATCAGTGTACAACGACACTTTAGAGAATTAGGTATCGATGTACAGGAACAACCTATCTCTGTGATCGGTATTGGTGATATGGCGGGAGATGTGTTTGGTAATGGCATGTTATGCTCTAAAAAAATAAAATTACTCGCTGCATTTAATCATCTTCACATATTTATTGACCCTAACCCTGAGAAATTAGATGCATGTTTTGAAGAGCGTCAGCGTTTGTTTGATACACCTAGAAGTAGCTGGAGTGATTATAATCGTAAGCTTATTTCTACTGGAGGAGGAATATTTGAACGTTCAGCTAAATCTATTGAAGTTAGTCCTGAAATGGCAAAAGTCTTTGATATCCAGAAAAATCGCGTCACCCCGACAGAGTTAATTTCATTATTACTTAAAGCGCCTGTCGATTTGTTATGGAATGGCGGTATTGGTACTTATGTTAAAAGCGAGAAAGAGAGTCATGCTGATGTAGGTGACAAAGCGAACGATACTTTACGCGTAAATGGCTCGGATTTACGTTGTAAAGTGATTGGCGAAGGCGGTAATTTAGGGATGACACAAACGTCTCGTATAGAATATTCAATGCATGGCGGTAAGTGTTTCACCGATGCAATCGATAATGCGGCTGGTGTAAATTGCTCGGATTTAGAAGTAAACATTAAAATTCTATTAGATAAGTTGGTGTCGAAAGGCGATTTAACGGTGAAACAACGAAACCTTTGGTTGCAAAAAATGACCGCTGAAGTGTCTGCTTTAGTTTTGCATAATAATTACCGTCAAGATCAGAGCATCAGTTTATCTTATCACCGTGGGCATCATAATATTGAAGAGTTCCGCAGTTTAATTGATAGCCAAGAAGAGCAAGGCAAGTTAAACAGAGCGTTGGAATTCATTCCTACTGATGAGGTGATCACAGAGCGTAAAAATGCGGGTCTGGGGTTAATGAGGCCTGAAATAGCAGTGATGATTTCTTATGCTAAAAATGAGATGAAAGAAAAACTCGCTAAAGCATGTATTGCTAAAGATGGTTATTTAGCCAAAGAAGCTGAAAAAATATTCCCTAATGAATTAGTTAACTCATATAAAGACGCAATACACGAGCATCCATTATTATCTGAAATAGTGGCAACTCAAGTGAGTAATGACTTGTTCAACGTAATGGGAGCTACTTTTGCTCATCGGCTTATGGCTAGTACAGGGTGTTCATTTTTAGAGTTAGCAAAAGCTTGGGTGATTGCACGTGACATCTTCAATTTATCGGAGCTTGTTGCTGAAATTGAATCCTTGGATAATCAAGTAGAGAGTACTGCACAAGCTGAGTTAATTTATAAATTAATTCGTTTGGTACGCCATGCTTCACGTTGGGTAATTAAAAACCATAGAGAACAACTTGATTGTGAATGTCTCATTAAAAAATACAAAACCTCGTTACATGATGTGAAAGAAAATTTACCTAAATTGCTGAGTGAGCATACTTTACATCAACGTCAATTAGAGTTGAAAAAAGCTAAAAATGCGGGGATTCCTCAGTCGCTTGCAGAGAAATTAAGCAGCACGGAACAATCCTATGCATTGCTTAATATTATTGCTGTCGCAAATAAACTGAAGGTAGATCCACAATTAGCTGCTCAGGTATACTTCTTTGCAGAGGATGAATTAAAATTTGCAAATATTGCTGCACAATTGAATTTATTACCTGTTGATACACATTGGCAGACATTAGCACGAGAAGCCATGCGTGATGATTTAGAATGGCAACAAAAACGTATCGCACGTGCCATTTTACTCACCATCAAAGATGAGGATGTTCCTAAAGCTTATTTGGATTGGGAGTCTCAACATCAAAGTCTAGTAGCGCGTTGGCATAAAATGTGTGATGCCTTATCAGCAGTGAGTGTTCCTGAGTTTAGTATGTGTCAGGTGGCACTCAGAGAGTTATTAGATCTGTCCAAAAGCTAATGTATTTTTGAATACGTTTTGATGCTGTTATTGAAGCGTATTCTTCCCTAAAACTCCACGCAAAAAATAAATGAAGCCAACCTTAAAATTAGTTGGCTTTTTTCTATTTACTCGATTATTTTATCAACTCTTATATCGCTTACTACTTAGGCGATTGGCGCGACTAATGGAATAACTATCTACTACTATGTTAAATAACGAATTTATCGATCTTTTGAAAATACTTATCCGTAATCCGAGTGTTGTTGGTTCAGAACATTCATTTTTTAGAGTATTGCAACGTGAATTAGAAGAGCGAGGCGCAAAAGTAACTTGGTATGAAGGTGTGTTAGTTGCACAAGGTACTAAACCTTTTAGTGCTATGTTTTCAGCTCATATCGATCGACATGGCCTTGTTTGTACTGGCCCTAATGAGTTTCAGTATTCTGCATTTGTTTCTAGTAATCGAACGGATCTTTTGAATAACTCTGTATCTGAAGAGTTAATGAATAAAGTGACAGAGCGTTTTAAATCAGAGCAAGTGTACGCTTATGAGCCTTGGTCTGGCGTTTATCGTGGCAATGGTGTCATTAAAAATGTCTATGTTTGTGAATATCGTAATAACCTTATTTTTGAGATTGATGGGCTCGAAGATGTCGTCGCCGGAACACCTATTGCTTTTAAAGATAATTTAAAAATAAGTGATGGTCGATTAACAGGACAATTAGATAACGTACTAACTGCTGCAGCTCTAGTGCATTTGTTTAGCCTTGGTTTCCAAGGAACTGCTTTTTTTACTGCACAAGAAGAAGCTGGAAAAAGTTGGCGCTATCTATTGGAATGGTTTCGTCGATTCGGTGGAAACACGAATAAGCTATTTGTGGTTGATACCAGTCCTTTTCCTGATATTGAAGCTGCAAATAAGCAACTATTGGTATTGAGAGAAAAAGATGCAAATGCGAGTTTTAACAAAGACTCTACAGCAATCATTGAGAATTTATGTAAAAAACATCACATCAGTTACTTATTTAAAGATCATTATGTTGAAGCTGAAAATGCCTCATTAATCAGTAAAGGGGAAGCACCTCGTACTTTAGGAAGTACTGAATTAGGGCGAATTGTTGCGGCTTCAAATGGTTTAGTAGATGGTACGACCATTCAAATACCAACGACTGGGTATCATACGATGCAAGAGTCTGCTCGTATTGAATCGGTAGAAGCCTTTTTAGATTTGCTGATTACGTTAGCGGATGATTTAAGTGAGCAGTCTGTTTAAAAACGAATAAATGATATACCTAAATAGACCTAAGCGGATAGAAATGAGCGTTATTGTTGACGCTCATTTATCCATTATTAGTTTGCTATCTTCTTTTGCTTTTTGAGCTATTTTTTTCAAGATAAATGCCGTGCCAATAAAAGCAAAG
>JAOFNL010000081.1 GCA_028041985.1 Psychromonas sp.
GCAATTAAGCTCTTTCTTTGATAATCACTAAAATAAAACACTAAACTTTAGCGTTCTTTTCAGCTTGGATGCGCATGTAAATCTCTTCACGATGTACTGAAACATCTTTTGGAGCGTTCACGCCTACACGCACTTGATTTCCTTTTACACCTAATACAGTGACAGTTACACTATCACCAATCATTAGAGTTTCACCAACACGGCGAGTTAAAATTAGCATATTATGCTCCTATGCGTTTATTATTTTATTTTCATTAGTATGACTTAATGCACGATAAATACATCTCTTATTTAGCGCGTAATATCACATTTTTTTTATTTTTCTTGCTTCGGTTCAGACTCTAACTCAAATGCCTTATGTAAAGCTCGAACAGCTAGTTCTAAATATTTACTATCAACTAACACTGAAATTTTAATTTCAGAAGTAGCGATTTGATGAATGTTAATTCCCTCTTCACCCAATGTTTCAAACATTTTTTGCGCAACACCAGGGTGATTCCACATGCCAACACCAACAATAGAAACCTTAGCGATTTCATTATTACCCTGAACAGAATCTGCGTCTAAGTTAGTACAAACTTGATTCAATAATTTAGTAGCAGCTGCATAATCATCACGATGAACAGTGAAAGTAAAATCAGTTTTACCGTTACCTAATGTATTTTGCACAATCATATCAACATCGATATTCGCAGCACCAATAGGTGAAAGTATTTGAGCCGCAACCGTAGGTTGATCTGGCACACCCGATAAAGTTAAACGAGCTTCGTCACGATTAAACGCGATACCAGAGATGACTGGAGATTCCATTTTATTTTCCTCATAACTAATTAACGTACCACCACCATCTTTAAAACTAGAAAGTACACGTAGTGGCACATTGTATTTTCCTGCAAATTCTACTGAGCGAATTTGCAATACTTTTGCACCTAAACTAGCCATCTCAAGCATTTCTTCAAAAGTAATACTATCAAGACGACGAGCATTAGGCTCGACACGTGGGTCAGTAGTATAAACACCGTCAACATCAGTGTAAATTTGACACTCATCAGCTTTTAATGCAGCAGCAATAGCAACCGCAGAAGTGTCACTTCCACCACGACCTAATGTCGTAATATTGTTGTTTTCACAACGCCCCTGGAAACCAGCAACTACGACCACTCGCCCTGCTTTAAGATGCTTCGTAAGGTTCCCAGTTTCAACATCTAAAATACGTGCTTTAGAATGACTACTATCGGTTTTCATGCGGATTTGATCACCCGTCATTGAAACTGCTTCAACATCTAAGTTATGCAACGCCATCGACAATAATGCGATAGTAGTTTGCTCACCAGTCGTTAATAAAACATCCATTTCACGTGCGCTTGGTGTTTCAATAAACTCTTTAGCTAATGCAATAAGGCGATTTGTTTCACCAGACATTGCAGATAAAACCACCACTACATCATGGCCTGCATCTTTCGTTGCTTTAACTTTATCAGCAACAGCTTTGATTCGTTCGACGTTTCCTACTGAAGTACCGCCGTATTTTTGAACTATTAATCCCATTTCTTTTCCTCGCTATACAGTTAGGTATAGACTCATCAATCTTACAAACGTTCAGCTAACCAAGGTTCAACCAAAGCTAATGCATCTTTTAATGCAGCTGAGTTATTACCTCCAGCCATCGCCATATCAGGACGACCGCCACCTTTACCACCAACAGGAACTGCCACAACATTGACAAGTTCACCTGCTTTTATTTTCTTAGTTAAATCTTTTGTCACACCAGCAACTAGACTTACTTTTCCTTCACTTGTCGTTGCTAATACAACGACTCCTGATTGAAGTTTGTTTTTCATTTCATCAACACTGTCACGCATCGTTTTAGGGTCAATTCCCTCTAAGTGTGCAACAACGACTTTAACACCATTAACTTCAATTGCTTGATCAGTAAGGTTCGCGCCAGCTTCACTCGCTATTTTGGCTTTTAATTGCGCCAACTCTTTTTCAAGCGCTTTGTTACGGTCTAATGTTTGTAATACTTTTTCACCCAATGAGAACGTATCGCCTTTTACTAAGTCACACGCTTGCAAAAATTGAGTGCGTAAGTTTTGCAATGCATTGTCTGCAGCTTCACCAACAGCGGCTTCAATACGACGAATACCCGCAGCAGTCCCAGATTCAGACATGATGATAAATAAGCCCATGTCTCCTGTACGCTGAGTATGTGTACCGCCACATAATTCAACAGAGAAATCCCCCATTTGAACAACACGCACCATTTCATCGTATTTTTCACCAAACAATGCCATTGCACCATTTGTTTTAGCTTCTTCGATGTCCATCAATTTAGTAACAACTTCAAAATTATTTCTAATCGCTTGGTTTACCAAATAAGTCACTTGATTTAATGCACCTGTAGAAACAGCTTCAAAATGAGAGAAGTCAAAACGTAATTTTTCAGCATCACATAACGACCCTTTTTGAGTCACATGCTCGCCCAATGTTTTACGAAGAGCTGCATGTAACAAATGTGTTGCAGAGTGATGTAATGCAATTGACTTACGACGATCAACTTCTACCTCGGCATCAACTTGATCATTTAATCGTAATGTACCAGTACTGAGGTAACCAATATGTAAAAATGCCTTACCTGATTTTTTAGTGTCAGTAACAACAAAAACACCATTTGCAAGTTTAAGAATACCAGCATCGCCAATTTGGCCACCAGACTCTGCATAAAATGGTGTTTTATCAAGAATAACTTGTGCGTTATCACCTTCATTTAAAGCATCAACAAATTCACCTTCTTTAATTAAAGAAGTCACCGTGACATTAGCCGTTAAGGTTTCATAACCGACAAACTCTGTTTTATCTTCTATTTTTAAAACATCGTTGTAATCTTTGCCAAAATTATTTGCTTGTTGAGCGCGAGTTCTTTGCTCCTTCATGGCAACATCAAAACCATCTTGATCAATTGTTAATTCGCGTTCACGTGCAATATCCGCCGTTAAATCAGCAGGGAAACCATAGGTATCATAAAGTTTAAAGACAACGTCGCCAGGAATGATAGAGCCGTCTAATGCTTCTAACTCGTTATCTAAAATTTGTAAGCCACGTTCAAGTGTTTTTCCAAACTGCTCTTCTTCTAAACGTAATATTTTTTCAACAAAAGAACGTCGATGTAATAATTCAGGATACGCATCTCCCATCTGCTTAATCAGTTCATCATAAATTTTGTAGAAGAAAACATCTTTAGCTCCTAATTTATGCCCATGGCGAACCGCACGACGAATGATGCGACGCAACACATAACCACGCCCTTCATTTGAAGGCATGACACCATCACAGATTAAGAAACCACATGAACGAATATGATCAGCAACCACTCGTAATGACTTATCTTGTAAATCTGTTGCGCCAGTTACTTCTGCAACTTTCTTGATTAGACCTTGGAATAAATCGATATCATAATTTGAATGACCGTTTTGAATGATCGCAGAGATACGCTCCAGCCCCATCCCCGTATCAATCGACGGATTAGGTAAGCTCTCCATTGAGCCGTCAGCACTACGGTTAAACTGCATGAATACGATATTCCATATCTCTATAAAACGGTCGCCATCTTCTTCGGGTGATCCTGGAGGACCGCCCCAAATGTGCTCGCCGTGATCGTAGAATATTTCAGAACAAGGACCACAAGGCCCCGTATCACCCATTGACCAAAAGTTATCAGATTCAAATTTTTTATTAGGTGATTTATCACCAATACGAATAATTTTATCTTCTGGTACACCAATTTTGTTCGCCCATAATGAAAATGCTTCGTCATCGCTTTCATAAACAGTAACAAGCAGCTTTTCTTTTGGTATTTTTAAAACGTCAGTTAAGTATTCCCATGCATAAGCAATAGCCTCTTCTTTGAAGTAATCACCAAAACTAAAGTTACCTAACATTTCAAAAAAAGTATGGTGGCGAGCGGTATAACCAACGTTATCTAAATCATTGTGTTTACCACCAGCACGAACGCAACGTTGGCTTGACGTAGCACGAGTATAAGATCTTTCATCAGAGCCTAAAAAAGTATCTTTAAACTGATTCATACCAGCATTAGTAAAAAGTAACGTAGGATCGTTATCAGGGACGAGTGAACTACTGCTCACAGTCTGATGCCCTTTTTTACCAAAGAAGTCCATAAATCCTTGGCGAATATCAGAGGTCGATTTGGTCATGACTTGTTCCATATAAAAGTTTCAATTTAGGCGATCTTAAAACGTGAATATTTAAGGGCTAAATAGGTGAAATAAATGGAGGTTAATATATCATGTCGCTTGATGTGGTGAAAGTAGCTATATAAAGGCAATTGCAATAAATTATTTATTAAAATTACTTTTATCCAAAGAGTGACTAAAAGTCATTAAAATAGAAAGGTCAGTTGAATTTAACTGGATAATGCTTAAATCCACCAATACAGTACATCAACAATGACTGTATTGATCGAATTCAACCCAACAGCTATTCAGCAACCAAAGTATCAATACGATAGTATCCTTGACCGTTAATACCGAGTTTGTCAGCTAAAAACGGTAAACTATGTTGCATCTCTTTTTGTAATGTCCAAGGAGGATTAACCACGATCATACCGCTCGATGTCATGCCTCTTTCTTCTTTATCAGCTTCAATACCCAATTCAAATAATTGAATATTTTTAATGCCAGAGGCTTTTAATAACCTTTCCATTTTAGAGATCAAGGTGCGATTCACCACTGGATACCATAATGCATAAGTGCCTGTGGCAAAACGGCGATGGGCAGCAATTAGTGTATCAACAACGTCATCGTATTCCGTTTTAATTTCATAGGAAGGGTCAATGAGCACCAAACCTCGACGCTCTTTAGGCGGCATATTAGCAATTAACCCTTGTAAACCATCTGATTTAGACATTTTAATACTTCGATCACCAGAGAAATTGCCACGCATATTGGTAAATTCATTAGGATGTAATTCAAATAAAAACATGCGGTCATCATCACGACGCATTTGATTACAGATCATCGGTGATCCAGGATAAGCACGTAATGCACCGTTACCATTAAATGCTTTTACTTGCTGCATGTATCGTTCAACAGGTACCGGTAATGTAGCTTCTTCCCATAATGCAGCAATACCGTTATTAAATTCACCCGTTTTTAATGATTGTTCAGAGTCTAGTTGATAAGCCCCACATCCTGAATGCGTGTCTAAATAGCAAAAAGCCTTATCTTTTTGTAGTAAATAATCCAGAATAGACGTTAATACAGTATGCTTTAAAACATCTGCAAAATTCCCCGCATGATATGAATGGCGATAACTCAGCACAAAAACTCCAAAAAAATAATTAAAATGACGCGCTTAGTATAAAGAGTTTACGTACTCATTGCGCTAAAAAAGATAAACAGAAATAATTGCTAGCGTGTTATTATCAGCCCTCAAACTATTACCCTGTTTTAGTACAATGGAATGTCAATGTCTTCAGATACACTCAATCCTTTTGAAAAACGCACCGCCATCTCTCTATCATTAGTGTTTGCACTACGCATGTTAGGGCTATTTATGATCATGCCCGTGTTTGCAATCTACGGGCAAGATCTAGTTGGCTACTCGCCATTATGGGTAGGCTTTGCCATTGGGGCTTATGGCTTAACACAAGCTTTATTACAAATTCCTGCGGGAATGTTGTCAGATAAATATGGACGTCGACCAATTATTTATGGTGGTTTAGTTTTATTTGCAATAGGTAGTTTAGTCGCGGCTGTTTCAGATTCTGTTTATGGCGTTACTTTTGGGCGCGCGTTACAAGGCACAGGCGCTATCGCGAGTGCGATTTTAGCATTGGCAGCAGATGTGACTAGAGAGCAACAACGCCCTAAAGCAATGGGTATGATAGGTGTTAGTATTGGTTTAGCCTTTGCCGTCGCAATGGTTGCAGGTCCTGTGTTAGCACCTTTCATTGGTTTAAAAGGTTTATTCTTTATTACCGCAGCAGGTGCATTAGTGGGAATTGCCATTGTGCATTTCTTAGTGCCAAACGTCGTCAATAAAGCACCACGAGGTGAAACTGTTGCCATCCCCTCTTTAATTGCTAATCTAGCAAAACAACCACAATTGTTACGCTTGAACTTAGGTATCTTTATATTACATCTTTCACTAACAGCTATTTTTGTGACCTTGCCTCTGCAGCTACAAAATATGCACTTAGCCCCCGATGAACATTGGACAATCTATCTTCCTGCATTATTGCTCTCGTTTTTATTGATTATTCCAATGTTAATCATCGCTGCCAAAAAACAAAAAAATAAACATTTTTACCTTTTTTCAATCTTATTAATGGCTTTCAGTTTAGTCTCTATGGCATTAACTCAACACTCTATTCTTATTATGTTTATTGTTATGCTATTGTTTTTTACTGCCTTTAACTTTTTAGAAGCTTCCTTACCCGCTTTTATTTCAATGCTAGCTCCAGCAGGCACCAAAGGGACAGCGATGGGAATTTACAGTACCTACCAATTTTCTGGTGCATTTTTCGGTGGCATTGTAGGTGGTTTATCCTATAAACTAATGGGCAGCAGTAGTTTATTTTTATGCTTATCAGGCTTAATGATAGTATGGTTCTTACTTTCATTTGGTATGCATAATCCAAGTAAAATACGCACTTTTACATTTACAGCCGAGATAAAAGACAAACACAAAACTGATATCATTATTAGCCAATTATTGGCTATAGAAGGCGCACAGGAAGTCGTCGTAATTGCTGAAGAAAATACAGTTTACATTAAAGCAAATACACAGACTTTCCAACAACAAGAAGCGCAACACATTATATGTGGTAGCTAATTTGCTATCATTAACCAATATTTTAAGTAAATAAGTCGATATAGCGGAGCAAAAACATGTTTAACCGTAGTGTAAACAAAGTAGTCCTAGTAGGTAACTTAGGTAAAGATCCAGAAATGCGTTACACCCAAAATGGTGGCGCAGTTGCTAACTTTTCAATTGCAACAACTGAAAGTTGGAAGAACAAACAAACTGGTGAATACGAAAATAAATCTGAATGGCATAACATTGTTGTATTCGGCAAATTTGGTGAAATGGTTGGACAGTACCTTAAAAAAGGTGCAAAAGTTTACGTTGAAGGAAAATTACAAACCAATAAATGGCAAGGTCAGGACGGTCAAGATCGTTACAAAACTGAAATCATTGCGAATGACATCCAAATGTTAGATGCGCGCGCACAAGGACAAGCATCTCAAGCTGAGTATCAAGCTCCGCAACAGTCATGGGGTAACGCACCACAACAACCACCAACAGCACAAGCGGCACCTCAAATGGCACCAGCTTATCAGCCGCAACAGCCTCCGCAACCTAGACAAGCTGCGCCACAACCTTCACCAGCTCAACGCCCTGCTCCGCAGCAACAAGCACCGCAGCAAGCTCCAGCTCGACGCCCTGCTCCACCAGCACAGCCACAGCAAACATCTTCGTACAATGAACCATCAATGGATTTTGATGATGACATTCCGTTCTAGGGAATACATAAGTAGTCATTGTTGATTTAAAATAATTAAGGGCTTGTTTTTACAAGCCCTTTTTATTTTATTCAACTCTTTAGTGGAGTATTATTAACTTCATTTTTAAGCGGCCCAAGAGCATCTATGATCCAACAGATTCATGAAATCATTTAGATTCGCAATGCTGTTATGTTTAATTTCAAGTAGGAAGTATTTAGCATGGAAAAGTTTAAGTTAACTTTATTCTTCATTATTTATGCGTTTTCGCTTTTTATGACCGGTCTTTTGGTTGCAGTAACAATATCAGATCCTTTAAGAGGAAAAGAGTTTAGTATTGCGACAGTTATTTTAGGAGTAGTATTTGGACTTATTACTTTCTATTTAAAACGTCAAATCACTGGCTCAAAAAACGATATAATTGAAAGTAGTACACTAAAAATGGCAATTTCAAATGATGGCTTTGTCACTGCAATTGAAATAGCGGCAAGTAATGCACTCAGATTAAAAGATGTAAATAAGTATTTGGCTGAATGTTGTGAAAGTGGTATTTGTGAAAAACGATACACTGAAGATAATTTAGTTGAAGTATTTTATTTTCGGGATTCGGTTTCTTTGGAAGCCAAAAAGGCATCTAAACCAAAAACTGAAGTATGTATCGACTAGAATATAAAATTTAATGCTTTAATTAATGCGTGTTAAGCTGAATTTTCTAAATAAGTTGGAATGCTGGGATTAAAATGAACATTCACTATTTACCGATTTATATTTTAATGGTTGCTTTATGTGGATCATATTATTTCAATTACTTACCGCCTATCATCTTTTTAATATTCATTCTCTGTAGTACTTTCACTTTTTTAATTTACGCAAAAGATAAACACGCGGCGCAACATGATCAATGGCGTACAGCGGAGAGTAAACTACACCTCTGCTCAATATTTTTTGGTTGGCCTGGCGCGATAGTCGCTCAACAAAGGCTTCGTCACAAAAGTAAAAAGCGAAGTTTTCGAGTCGTTTTTATGTTGACGGTGTTAGTTAATGTCGGGTTGTTGGCGGGAATGCATACTGATGAAGGCTCTCATATATTCAAAAATTATAGTGATAAATTGAAAAATTATATCAATAAAAATGTAGATAACCCTCATTCACAAAAAGTCGTTTCATTCCTATTGAACTCACGTAATGATAATTACCTTTATTATGAAAGCCCTACTTTTTATATTCGAGAAAGTTAAGCTTCATAATATACCCGTTATTGTTCAGGCTGCTTTGTTCGA
>JAOFNL010000082.1 GCA_028041985.1 Psychromonas sp.
TAGTTAATACTGACACTAATTTTTTAAATTAGTACTTAATTGCCGTTGATTTAATCAGTTATATATCTCTGAGAAGGCATTGTTTTTTGTACTACTCTAGCCCTGTATTAATTCACAGCCTAAATTTAATAATGCACGACTACGCTCTTCTGCCTCGACACCTTCAACAATCACTTCACGCTTAAATGCTTTTGCTAGCGTAATAACACTCTCAAGAATCACAAAATCATCACAGTCTGATAACATTTTACGTACAGAATTCAGATCTATTTTGATACATTGAACTGGAAAGTGTCTCAAATGAGTCTGCGATGAATAACCTGTCCCAAAGTCATCGAAAGCAAAAGTAGCACCTAATTGAAGCAATCATGCATTCTATCAACTCACTGTCATGCAACATAAATTTGATAAAGATCGTAAAATAAACAATTAAGGTGTGATTAATTTAAAAATGCAAAGCTCATCCTTTGCTGTTTTTGAGTTCTTAACTAGCATTAATTTAATCATTGTTTTTTGTATGGATAATGTTTTTAACTTTAGATTTACCGATTAATTACCTTACATATTTTACCTAGTTACACTCCCCCCATTTTATCATGAGGGAAACTAGACCTAGAGGTCAAAATGGAAAATACACTGACTTGGTTAGATGATTATTTAATTGGTATCGATGCCGTTGATAAACAACATCAATTTTTATTTGAGTTGATTGATAAAACATTAAAATGCAAAGAGAAAACAGAATTGCAATTGGCCTTAATTAAACTCTATAAATATACAAGAGAACATTTTAATGATGAAGAAGCATTAATGAGGGATTGTGGTTATGCAGGTTATGAGGAACATGTAAAACAGCATAATATATTGATTTCAGAACTAAATCATAAATCTAAAATAGCACTAAACAACCTGGAAGAACGTAATAACTTAGATACTTTTCTCGTTAACTGGCTTGTGATTCATATACTTGAAGAAGATATCAATATAGGTGATTTTTTAAATGCTCCCTTTTCTAATTAATATATTGTAATTTATCCTGAATGAACATGGCTTGATTTTTTATACCAATCACGTTAATTAACGATGCCACTACAGAGCACTAATTTCATAATTAATAAAAAAGGCACTTGGTTAAGTGCCTTTTGAATATTACAAATTAATCAATTATCTAGTGAGAGCCGGATGAATTTGGTAAAAACTCACTGGCATCACGCGTCGCTAACTCTTCAATTCCAGACCATTTTTGATCAACAACCTGTTGAGCTAAATCCATCAAACGTTTGCCCTCAGCAGGATTCGCTTTTAACAATGCACGATATCGGTTTTCGTTATAAGCATACTCAGGCATTTCGATGCGAGGACGTAAACTATCTAACTGGAATGGATTACGATTCGCAGTACGAAGCATTGGATTATAACGGAACAATGGCCAATAGCCTGCTTTAACCGCTAAATCTTGTTGACGTAAACCATCGTCCATATTAATACCATGCTCAATACAATGGCTGTACGCAATGATTAAAGATGGCCCTTTATAGGCTTCTGCTTCGCGTAGTGCTTGCAGCGTTTGCTGTGGACTCGCACCCATTGCAATTTTAGCTACATAAACATTACCGTAGGCAATCATTTGCATTGCTAAATCTTTTTGTGGGATCACTTTACCACCCGCTGCAAATTTAGCGACAGCACCAATTGGTGTGGCTTTGGAGGCTTGACCGCCTGTATTAGAGTAAACCTCTGTGTCCATAACGAGAATGTTAACATCACGGCCACTGGCCAATACATGGTCGACACCACCATAACCAATATCGTATGCCCAACCATCACCACCGATAATCCACACTGAACGACGAACGAGATGATCTACCATCGACAATAAATGTTTAGCCTTGCTATTATCACTTCCTTCAAGTTTATCTTTGATGGTTTGCACACGAGCACGTTGTTTCATAATGTCTGATTCTTGTGCTTGTGGCGCTAATAATGTTTCATTAACTAGCTCTTCACTTAACTCATCTTTCAATTCAACCAAAAGTTCACGAGCAACATCTAAATGTTTATCAGCCGTTAAACGATAACCTAAACCAAATTCTGCATTATCTTCAAATAATGAGTTTGCCCAAGCAGGACCACGCCCTTCGGCATTTTTAGACCAAGGTGTTGTTGGTAAATTACCACCATAAATAGAAGAACAACCTGTCGCATTAGCCGCTAATAAACGGTCACCAAATAGTTGGCTGATCAATTTCAAGTAAGGCGTTTCACCACAACCAGAACAAGCTCCCGAGAACTCAAATAGAGGCTGTAAGAATTGCGCACCACGTACGTTAGAAAAATCCACACGAGAACGGTCGTTGTAAGGGATCGTTTCAAAGAAAGCTAATCCTTTACGCTCGTCAGCCAAGATAGGCAATTTTTCAACCATATTGATCGCTTTGAAGTGTTCATCTTGTGGATCTGCAGCAGGACAAACCTTCACACATAAACCACAACCAGTACAATCGTCAGGATACACTTGTATTGTATAACGAGATTCAGGGAAACCACGCGCCATTACATTGGCATGACGGAATTCAGCTGGTGCACCATCTAACGTACTTTCATGATAGAATTTGGCACGAATAGCAGCATGTGGACAAACTATCGAACAATTACCACATTGAATACATAATTCAGAATTCCACTGTGGAATATCTTGTGCAATTGAACGTTTTTCATAACAGCTTGTTCCTGTTGGGTAAGTACCATCATCAGGTAACATACTGACCGGTATTAACTCACCTCTACCACGGAACATTTCTGCAGTGACTTTACTAACAAACCCTCCCGCTTTATCAAATAGATCACCATCACCTTTACGTTCACTTGAAACTTTATCAGCACTGTAATCAACTTTTTCAAGGTTAGCTAAGGCATTATCAATCGCAGAGAAGTTGCGTTTAACAACTTCATCACCTTTACTCGCGTAAGATTTTTTAGCAGCTGCCTTAATTTTTTCAATCGCTTCTTCTTTTGGCATCACGCCAGAAAGTGCAAAGAAACAAGTTTGCATCACGGTATTAATACGTCGCCCCATCCCCACAGAACGTGCAACTTTATCACCATCAATCACATAAAATTGTATTGCTTTATCAATAATAATTTTCTGCATTGTTTCAGGCAGATGCTTCCACACCTCTTTAGCATGATATGGGCTATTTAATAAGAAAGTGGCTCCTTGTCGTGCACGAGATAGCATATCCACGGTATCAACGAAGTTAAATTGATGACATGCGATAAAGTTAGCGGACTCGATTAAATATGGAGACTTGATTGGCTCAGGGCCAAAACGTAGATGTGAACTAGTTTGTGAACCTGCTTTCTTCGAGTCGTAAACAAAGTAACCTTGCGCAAAATACCCATCTTCATTACCAATAATTTTAATGGAGTTTTTATTCGCACCAACCGTACCGTCTGAACCTAAGCCATAGAAAATAGCACGTACTACATTATCTGGTTCAATGGTTAATTCATCAGTGACGGTTAAACTAGAATTTGTTACATCGTCATTGATACCAATAGTGAAACTATTTTTAGGTTTTTCAGCGACTAATTCTTGGAATACGCGTTGCACCATCGCAGGAGTAAATTCTTTACTTGATAAACCGTAACGACCGCCAATCACTTTAGGCATACTTTCTCGTACCCCATTAGCAACACCTTGTGCTAATTCAGTCACGATATCTTTATATAGCGGTTCACCTGAACTACCCGGCTCTTTAGTTCTATCTAAGACCGCGATACGTTTTGCTGACTCTGGTAATGCAGCAAGGAAATGCTTGGCACTAAATGGTCGGAATAAACGAACTTTTAATACACCTAATTTTTTGCCTTTAGCATTGAGATGTTTAATCGTTTCAATGGCTGTTTCAGATCCTGACCCCATCAAAATAATCACTTCTTCCGCATTATCATCGCCAAAGTATTCAAAAGCATGGTAACGACGACCACTTACTTCATAGAATTTTTCTAGCATTTCATCGACAACGTCAACCGCTCTTTCGTAATAGGGATTACTTGATTCGCGAGATTGGAAGTAGGTATCAGGGTTTTGCGCGGTACCACGCATTACAGGTTTATCAGGATTTAAAGCACGTTTGCGATGAGCGATAACAAGATCATCATCAATCATAGCCCTAATTTGATCATCTTCTAATATGTCAATTTTACTCACTTCATGTGAAGTTCGGAAACCATCAAAGAAATGAATGAATGGTACACGACACTTCAAGGTTGCAGCCTGCGTGACTAGCGCCATATCGTGACATTCTTGCACAGAGGAAGATACCAACTGTGCAAAACCTGTCATGCGAACCGCCATGACATCTTGATGATCACCGAAAATGGATAAACCTTGAGTCGCTAATGAACGCGCTGCAACATGGAAAACAGTCGGTGTTAATTCACCTGCTATTTTAAACATGTTTGGGATCATCAACATCAAACCTTGTGAAGCTGTAAACGTGGTGGTTAATGCACCTGTTTGTAATGCACCATGAACAGTTCCCGCAGCACCCGCTTCACTTTGCATTTCAACAACGGAAGGTATGTTACCCCAAATATTCTCAATTTTTTTATTCGCCCAGGCATCAGAAAACTCAGACATATCAGAAGAAGGCGTAATCGGATAAATAGCACAAACTTCATTGGTACGATATGCGATATGAGCTGTCGCTTCACTTCCATCAAGTGTAACTTGACGGTTAACTTTAATTGGATTTTTATTTATAGTTGTATTAGCCGTCATTATTTTCTTCCCCCTAATGCAATATCATCAACCATATGGATTGCCGCTGTTGGACATTGCAGAGCACACGCACTACACCCGGTACAAAGCGAGTTATCTACCGTATAAAAACGGCCCTTTCCTAGTTTAATAATTGCATCTTCTGGACAAGCTCCGTAACAACCATCACACTCAAAACAGTTCCCACAGCTATAACAACGGCTTGCTTCGAACATCGCTTCTTTTTCATTAAACCCATCAACTACTTCATCAAAGGTTTTAGCACGTTCAGCAGCAGACATCGCTTCATGTTTAATACGATCTGCATCCGTTTTATACCAGAGGTGTAATACATCAAGAGGTACAACAGGCGGTTTCTCAGCGGGTTTATGTACACTACCGGATAGGAAGGCATGTATGTTGCGAGCTGCTTTTTTACCGTGGCCAGTGGCAATAGTTACTGTACGATCACTTGGCACCATGTCTCCACCAGCAAAAATACCCGTTGCAGATGTCATCATCTGTTCATCAACATCGACCGTGCCATCGTTATCAAATTGGACCTCAGGAAATGCTTTAAGTAACTCTGAATCTATATTTTGACCCACCGCTAAAATCAAAGCGTCTGCCGCTAATGTTTCAAATTCACCAGTCGGTTGTGGACGTCCATTTTCATCAAGTTCCATTTTTTCAACTTTGATGCTATCAACATCAATTTCTTTAATGGTACGCAACCAGTTAATTTTAACGCCTTCTTCTAACGCCTCTTCTGCTTCAAATTGATGAGCTGGCATATTTGCCATATCACGACGATAAATAATTAATGTTTCTTCAGCGCCTAAACGTTTAGCGGTACGTGCCGCATCCATCGCAGTGTTACCACCACCATAAACAGCAACCTTACGGCCTATCATTGGTTTTTCGCCATCAGCACCGGAACTTGATTCACGTAAAAAATCTACCGCATCACGAATACGGCCAGCTTCTTTTTCAGGGATATCAATTTTTTTACTGATATGCGCACCAACAGCAACAAAAGCAGCGTCAAAGTTACCTTCTTCTTTCTCTTTTTTCAGGTCTTCGACTTTATGATCAAGCGTTATCTTCACACCCATCTTTTCAATACGAGCTATTTCTGCAGCTAAAATTTTACGCGGTAAACGATAAGCAGGAATACCAAAATGCATCATACCGCCTGCAATTGGGCCAGCATCTCTGATTTCAACTTCATGCCCCATACGTGCTAAATGATAAGCAGCAGATAAACCAGAAGGACCAGCACCCACGACTAAAACACGTTTACCTGAACGGCGTTGGTTAAATTCTGGCAACCAGCCTTCTTCAATCGCTTTATCACCCAAAAAACGTTCTACTTTTTGAATACTAACGGAACTGTCTACACCGTCACGATTACAGGCGGCTTCACAAGGGTGATAACAAACACGACCATGAACGGCAGGCATCGGATTATTTTCAACTAACATTTGCCAAGCTTCATGATGTTTGCCTTGCTGCACTAAATCCATCCAACCTTGGATGTTTTCACCAGCAGGGCAACCGTTATTACATGGTGGTAAATAATTTTGGTACACTGGACGTTTGTGGGGTGACGGACCTGTTCCATCACTTTTGGTCAGATCCGGTGGTAAAGTCATATCTCTTCTGGCTTGAGTCATTAATTGCTCCTAAAAGTAAACTCGTCTAAATAGTCTTTATGGGAGATTATGGAAGAATTTCAGGCTTACTATATTAAAAGACTCTAGAGCGTAATATTCCTTCATGAAACACCCGTATTAAAACTGGTATCTCAAAATATCACCATATTTAAGAGACATGCAATCAAGTAACCTTACTCTTTGTAGTGTTTTATTGAGTTAAGTCAAGTTTTAGTTAATCATTGATTTTACAGATATTAATGAGAATTATTTACAATTACATATTTAAAAATCGATACAAAAAGCGTGACGTGAGTAGCATAAAATTATGAAATGAATTACAGAGTCAGTTGTAAATATTTAAAACGCTAAAATAAAGTAACGCAACGGATGTTATTGAACGAGCAGAGTAGGACTGAATTGATCAAAGAAAAGGCGATGACTATTTTAAATTGTATTAGAAATGCCAGTCATTTTTTGCAAAAAATAAAACGATAAGGTTAATAATCAACTCCCGAATAATAGAGAGTTGAATATGTAGCGTTTCACCATTTCAGTTACAACAAAAACAATTCAGATAAAATTATTGCCTGAAATAAGATACGTTATGAGTAATTATCTGGCACAAAATTTTGGTCACTAATAGGCGGACGTATATAACTTTGGCCAATTTCTCGCTCTGGTAGCTCTTTAATTTTTTTGATCACAAGTCCATGATAATCAAATTGTGATAATAAATGCGATATACAGTTCAATCGTGCTTTCTTTTTATTATCAGCATCTACTACATACCAAGGCACTTGTTTGATATCTGTATGAGCAAACATGATATCTTTTGCTTTAGAATAATCCACCCAACGGTTACGTGATTCAATATCCATTGGACTCAATTTCCAGTATTTCGTAATATCATCTAAACGATCTTGAAAACGTTTTTCTTGCTCTATATCACTCACAGAGAACCAATATTTGATCACTCGAATTCCTGAACGTACTAACATGCGTTCAAATTCAGGGCAAGATCGCATAAATTCAATATACTCCTCTTCAGTACAAAAACCCATGACACGCTCTACGCCTGCACGGTTATACCAACTACGATCTAACAAAACAATTTCACCAGCAGCAGGTAAATGATCAACATAACGTTGAAAATACCATTGCGTTTTTTCGCGTTCAGTGGGAGCAGGTAAAGCAACCACTCGACAAACACGGGGATTCAAACGCTCAGTAATGCGTTTAATCGCACCTCCTTTACCAGCCGCATCGCGCCCTTCAAAGATCACAACCACCTTTTCACCATTTTGTTTTACCCACGCTTGTAGCTTAATAAGCTCAATCTGCAATCGCGCTAATTCTTTTTCATAAACTCTTTTTTTTATTTTTTTTCCAACGCTGGGATCCGAATTATCTTTGATCATAGTACTTCCTCATTTTAACTGTGTGTATTTAGGGCGTTGCTTTGGATTATAGTGCTAGTACTGACAATAAGCTTATTCAGGAATAGGCACTTTATTGAAGTGGCAAAGTGATCTTGACAATTTTTTTACAAAATTGTCAAGTTGGTTTATATTCTTTAGTTGATGATTTCGGCTGGATTACGATAATCTACATAGATATTTGAATGTTTAACCTGAAGATTGCCGAACATTAATTGAAGTGTTGTTAAGTTGGCCAAACCATACGGCATACCGCACAATAGTTTTTTAACCAATATTAAAAATAATACCATTCCGCTTAATTAAATGACCAATTATTGCGAAGGTAAAAGAGTGTAGTACAAGGAGCATGATTGAGTTATAGCTATTGCGATTGAATGCAACGCAGAAAAACACTTTTTTAACGAGTTAGAATGATCAGGTTGTTAGGCGAAATAGTATAATAACTCAAAGCAGAATGCGTCTACAGTGACTAACTTAATTGAATTTAATCTTCTGGATTAATCACCTCTAAATGACCGACAGGTTTTCTGAACCAGTGGTAATAAGCAACCGACTTAAACCTGCGAGCAATAAAAAATACGATAACGAAAGTCACTAAAGTGCTTAAAGGGCTAGGCGGGAGACAAGCATTGATAGAATGATCACCAAATTCATAAGTCACAACCCCTGTAAAAAAGAGAATAACACCGACTAAATCTGGGATCGGAATAATGATTGAGCCACCTCCGTTGCCAATAGCCAAAATCGTCCACGCAAATGGCTGGGCGATAAAATAGGTCAACAGCAGTGAGAGCCATATTTTTTTGCAACGAGTAATTCTACAAACACTGAAAATCAGTGTAGCAAGACTTAACGAAACCCAACATACAATAATCATCACTTCGAAGTTCATTATTCATCCTTTAATAAATTTATTTAACTTTAAAAATCAACCATGAC
>JAOFNL010000083.1 GCA_028041985.1 Psychromonas sp.
TTGAACAGCAGTTTTCTGACATCCTACCAACACTGGAGTGGGTTAATTTTGGAGGAGGGCATCATATTACTGACCAAGGATATGATGTGGATGGGTTAATTTGTCGTATTAAAGCCTTTCAGAAAAAGTATGATCTTCAAGTGTATTTAGAACCGGGGGAAGCAATTGCCATTCACACTGGTGTTTTAGTGTCAGAAGTATTGGACATCACTCACAATGACGGTGACATTGCTATTTTAGATACCTCTGCAACATGCCATATGCCCGATACGATAGAAATGCCATATCGTGCAGATGTATTTGGTGCGGGTGAAAAAGGCGAAAAAGAGTTTGATTATCGGTTGGGTGGGCAGACATGTCTTGCTGGCGATGTAATGGGAGATTATTCTTTTGAGCAACCTTTAAAGGTTGGGCAACGTTTAATGTTTGATGATATGTCGCATTATACAATGGTAAAAACCACTACTTTTAATGGTATTGGTTTACCTGCTATAGCGCTCTGGAACTCCAAAAATGATCAGGTTAACGTGATCCGCGAGTTTGATTATCATGATTTTAGAAATAGATTGTCATGAATAACCATTATTATATGAATTATAATAATTGAATTTCCTTTCTGCTAACTTGTTGAAAATTGTGGAGGCTAACATCCTATCTTCTCTGCATAACAACAAGTTAGACTCACATGACACGACCAAAAATGTAAGTCATCAACGTCACTTCAGCCCCGCTTGACTCATAATATTACTTCTCTTTTTTGTTGTTATTGATTATCATTAGTGAATGCAATTGATAATTGTTACTAATTGAGTTAATTTAAAAGTTGTCTTCATGATCAGTCGCTAATTTTGATGGTTATCTATCAACTGTAAATTTCATCATATTTTTAGTGATGTATTAAATTTAATAAATAAAGAGAAAAAGTAATGCCTATACCCGCCTTACTGATAGCGATGATTGTACTATCAGGCTCATTTCATGCTTCCCTTCAGGCTTCCTCTCTAAAACAGTCTGCTCAAGTAGAAAAAAGCATTATCAACAATGCACAAATAAGCCAAGTTGTGGTGGATAAAAGTGCAGAGGAAATGGTGCAGTTACAAAAAGAAGTTGATGCGTTGAACGCTGAAATTAGTAACCTTGAAGTCTATGAAGGGCATCTTGCCGCATTGGTAGAAAGCCAAAATACAGAGTTATCAGGACTTTATCTGCAACTTAATGAGATCACTGAAACACGTCAGAGCGTTATTCCATTAATGTATGAGATGTTGGATGGGTTAGCGGTTCATATCGACAATGATATGCCTATTCGTGAACAAGCTCGGAAACTACGATTAAATAACTTAACCGCACTAATGACAGAGTCTGGTGTCAGCGATGCTGAGAAATATCGACGTATTTTAGAGGCTTATCAAATAGAGCTAGATTATGTTAACAAATTGGGAACTTATACAGGGTTATTAAATATTGATGGTGCAAAACGTCAAGTTGAGTTGCTGTATTTAGGACATGTTTCTTTTATTGCTCGCAGTATTGATGCTCAACATTATTGGGTATGGAAGCAGTCTAAAAATGAATGGGTTGCGTTAGATGAGGATAACAATAGTGCATTGAATGAGGCGTATTTAGTCGCCAATAAAACGACAATCCCAAGCTTATTAATGCTGCCACTTTCACTGCAGCAGGAGACTAAATAATGCGTTATCTATTAATTAGCTCGCTGTTTTTACTATTACCATTATCAGCCTCAGCTGATACCTCTTTATTGAGTACGACTCAAGAAGCTAAACAGGTCGAATCGGCATTAAATAAACAGCGTGAAGACGATTTTTATGCTCAACAAAAAAAACTGGCAGACGAGCGTAATCGTTTACTTGTTCGGCAACAAGAGTTGCAAGGTCACATAGATTCCCTGAGTGAGCAGTTTACCAACAATGAAACGACGTTGGCGGAAACAGAAAAAAAATTGCATTTAGAATCAGGTAGTTTAGGTGAATTATTTGGCGTAGTTCGCCAGGTTGCTAAAGAGCTTCAAGTGACCTTTGATAGCTCTACTTTGATGATTAATTATATTGAGAATGAAAAAATTATTGAAGAAATTGCGAATGCAAAACAATTGCCATCAAAAACACAATTATATGGTTTGTGGCATACGTTCGCTGATCAACTCAAAGCTGGTTCTCAAATTCGTTCAGTCACAGTACCGTTTGTTCACTCCGATGGAGTGATGACTGATAAAGAGGTTGTTAGCGTAGGTGCATTTGGTTTATTTGATAAAACAGAGTATTTGCAATGGAATGGGCAGTTAACTGGTGCGAAGCCTTACCCTGTGCAACCTGCTAATAGACCGGCCATTGAATATTTTAATGCGAGTAATGAATTAATTGCATTTGACCCATCACAAGGAAAACTACTCGAGCAATTGGCATTAAAACCCACCTTAATGCAGCGTTTTGAGCAAGGCGCGGGTGTTGGGAAAGTGATCGTTGGGTTACTTGCGATCGGCTTAATGATTGGTTTGGCTCAAGGACTCTTTCTTGCTATCAGCCGTACTAAAATTAATGCACAACTGAAAGACTGTGAGCATATAGGCAACAATGCATTAGGGAGAATACTCGGTGTATATAAATACGATAACTCACCGAATATAGAAGCATTAGAGTTACGTTTATATGAAACTATTTTAGATGAACAGCAAAAGCTAGGTCGTGGTTTATCGATGCTGAAATTATTTGCTGCTTTGGCTCCTATGTTAGGTCTATTAGGGACAGTAACAGGGATGATTGAAACCTTTCAAGTGATCACCGAATATGGCAATGCAGATCCTAAAGTGATGGCGGGAGGAATTTCCATGGCCTTAGTCACAACCGTATTAGGTTTGGTTGCTGCGATGCCTTTGTTGTTTTTACATAATGTACTTAACTCGCAAGCCGAAAGTATTAGAACTGTGTTAGAAAAACAAGGTATTGGATTAGTCGCGAAACGTGCTGAGCAAAAAACTGAGAAGGTAGCTTAGGGTGTCAAATTCGCTATTTGAAGTATTCCACTTCGGCGCAAATATCGAACTGTTTATGTCTATGGGAGGAAAAATACTCTGGTGGCTGGCAGGCTTAGTGTTGTTATTTTGGTTAGTGACAATAGAACGATTGATTTTCTTGTTTAATACCTTTCCTAAGCAGCAACGTTTGTGGCTAGCCGCGTGGGATGCTCGTTCAGACCATCATTCATGGTTTGCTAGGAAGCAACGTGATGCATGGTTGAGTGAAGCACACCTTGCGCTTTTTGAGCATGTCAATTTACTTAAATTATTGATTGGATTATTCCCCATGATTGGTCTCCTAGGTACAGTGACAGGGATGATTTCGGTATTTGATGTATTGGCAGAGCAAGGGACGTCACAACCTAAATTAATGGCATCAGGTATTTCCATGGCAACATTACCTACCATGGCTGGGATGGTAGCTGCACTCGCGGGTGTGTTTTCCTATTCCCGTTTGATGGTGGTACTTAATAAGCGAGAAGTGCATTTAGAAAAGTTAATGAGGAGTCGTTCATGAGACTAGGTCATCGCCGTAGTTCACAAGAAGAAGCACAAATAGACATGACATCAATGTTAGATATTGTCTTTATCATGCTGATATTTTTTATCGTAACCAGTTCATTTGTTAAAGAGTCAGGTGTAGAAGTAAATCGACCACAAGCGTCCAATAGTAGTAGTCAAAAAAGTGCGACTGTGTTCATTGCAGTAACCGCGCAAAATGAAATTTACATTGATAAACGCATTGTTGATAAAGAAAGAGTTCAAGCGGCATTAGAAAGCTTAGCTACACAACAACCTAATCCTTCAGTCGTGATTCAAGCCGATGAATTGGCGTTTAATGGGACGGTAGTTAGCGTAATGGATTCAGTTAAAGGCGCGGGTATTAGCCAAATTGCATTGGCCACGGAGCAGAAATAAATGCTCAGAATGTTATTCGCATTGCCGATGGCATTGCTGGTGAGTTATGCCTTAATGGGGATCATGGCTTGGATGGTTGATCTTAATACTCGGCCTGATAGAGAAAAAGCGGAGGCATTGCAATTTGATATATTCATGCAAGAAAAAGAACAATCGAGTGAACGGTTAACTCGTAAATTACCCGAACCTCCATTGTTGAAACCTGAAACACCTAAAACGCCACCATCGCAACCGTCGGCACCACAGCCAATGTCCAATCCCACTTTTGATAGCTTGCCTGAGATTGATATGGATTTAGCTGTGACTGGGATGAGCATTGCCGTGCCTGCTAATAATATTAGCGAGATTAACCACTCTACGACCAAGCTATCAACTGCTGTTGCAGGAGTTGGCGAGTCACAGCAAGTGATGCCATTACATCGTATTGAGCCTGTTTATCCTAGAAGGGCCTTACAAAGAAAAATAGAAGGTTATGTTGTCTTAACTTTTGATATTGATAAACGAGGTCAACCTACCAACATCAATGTGATCGACGAAGCGCCGCCTCGAATTTTTAATCGAGAAGCACTGAAAGCGTTAAAAAACTGGAAATATCAACCTAAAGTAGTTAATGGTCAAGCGCAGGAACAGACAAACCAAAAGATCAAGTTGGAGTTTAAATTACGCTAATGAAAAATATTATTTCTGTACTGATGTTGATTTATTTCTGTTTCAGTAGTCTACCAATTTATGCTCAAACTCTTTCTAATTATTCTGTGCGAAAAGTCATGCTCGCTCATGAGCTTCATCAAGAAGATAAACTGGTGGATGCGATTGCTGTTTTGCAAGAATATCAAGCAACGGATGAATACGATAAAGCCTATATTAACCGTATGCTTGCAGGGTTCTATTGGCAAAATGGAGACACTAAAAACACTATTCTAAGGCTGACACTTGCAGTTGATAGCCAAGAATTACCAGTAGAGTCTCAGCGTGAAACCTTAACGATGTTAGCTGAAGTATTGATTGCTAATAGTGAATATTCACGCTCTGAACAACGTTATTATCAGTTGTTGCCCTTGATCAAAGATAACAATAAAACACTTGAACTTACATGGTTGCGCATTGCTCAGACTCAATACCAGCAGCGTAAATGGTCACTGGTCGAAACGTCCATTGAAAAACAACAATACTTTCAAAAAATAACGAATATTAAACCGCAAGTAATGCCATTAAATATGTTGCTAGGTGCGCAATTAGCACAAGAAAAATGGAAAAGTGCGATTAAAACGGCTGATTCACTCAGGGAGTTAGAGCCTAAAAATGTTGTATGGTGGCAGCAATTGATTTCTCTTTATATGCAAAACACTGACCATAGCAATGCACTTATTACGCTGCAACAAGCTGATAGAGCAGAGCTTGAATTGTCTAATGATCAATTAACATTAATGGCGCAATTATATGCTCAATCTGGTGTGCCATATCAAGCAGCTAACACCTATTTACGATTGAAAAATATAGAAATGGATCCTGATTTAATGGCTCAACAGGCAATTTATTGGCAAAGAGCGAAAGAGTGGCAACGTGCATTAAAACAGTGGGACCGAGCAGCTCAAATCAAGCCTGCATATTATCGCGAATATGCTTTATTAGCAGTACAAAGGAGAGAACTTGAAAATGCACTTATAGCGATTGATAACGTTCCCGAACAAGATGCGGCATTGTTATTAATCAAAGCACAAATTCTCAACGAAATGGGCAATATTGAGCATGCGTTGAATACCGTCATCATGGCTCATCAGCTAGCACCTTCGGATAAGACTGAAACTTGGGTTCGGTTCCTCACTCAAGCTAAAAAAGCGAAAACAATGTAATGACGACTTCGTCGTTTAATGACCAATGTTAATCATACAGATTTACTCCCCTTTTTTTATTCTTCCAAAACCTCGTAGGTTAACTTTCTTTCTTGGTCAAATGTAACAATTGTAAAATTCATTTACACTGAGGTGATAATCATTATCATTCCGATCGAAATAAAATGATAGTGATTATCATTAATATGGTCGAATGGAGACAACTGAGATGAAACCAAACCCTTTTAAGCTGACGCCGATAGCATTGAGCTTATTATTCCTTACTAACCCTGCTTATGCGGCCGATGCGCCTGCGACTGAAACAGTTAAAGATAAAGCAGATGATACTGAAGTCGTTGAAGTAACTGGCAGTGTCTATGACGTTGAAGATATTTTTATTGATTCTGCTGACATCGAAAAAAGTATGGCGCAGGACTTAAATGATATCTTTAATAAGGAATCGGAAGTCAGTGTTGGTGGTGCTACTGCTGTATCACAAAAAATCTATGTCCGTGGTCTTGAAGAAACGATGTTGAACATCTCGATTGATGGTGCTGAGCAGTCAAGCAGCCTTTATCACCATCAAGGTAGCGTCTCTGTTGAGCCTGAGTTATTGAAGCAAGTTGAAATTAGCGCAGGTGCAGGTAAAGCAACCGATGGTTTTGGCGCGTTAGGTGGAGCGGTTAAATTTAAAACCAAAGATGCGCATGATTTATTAGCGCCTGGTGAAAAATTTGGCGCCATTGTGAAAGGGGGATACTTCACCAATACTGAAGGTTATAAAGTATCTACGACGCTTTACGGTAAAGTCTCAGAAGGCTTGGGTTTGCTAGCGTCCATCACTGATTTAGACAATGATAATTACGTTGATGGTAATGGCGATGAGCAAAACTATACAGAAAGTCAGCAAATATCAGGTTTATTAAAATTATCTGGCCAAATCAACGAGAAAAACTACATCTCGCTTTCTTTTGATGGTCGTGTTGATAGAGGCGAACGTCTACATCGTCCACAATGGGCAGAAACAGTACGTAACCCTGCTTTTGATCAAGAATTCACTCGTGAGACAGTGACACTCAATTATGGTTACACTGGCAGTCAGTTATTTAATCTTGATACAACCGCTTATTACACGAGTGCAGGGCTGTTACATGATGAGCACCCTGATTACGGTAAAAGTGATGGTTCAATCGACACTTATGGTTTGAGAGTAGCAAACGAAAGTAATTTCAAATCTAATCGTTTGGTATACGGTGTTGAATTTAAAAATGACAACAGCACGTTTTTTAATGCCTCTGATGGTGGTGAAATAACCGAAGAAGGGACAATGGCTGCTTTATTCCTTCAAGATGATTGGAGCATAACGGAGCAATTAGTTTTATCTGCAGGTGCACGTTACGATTGGTATAAACTTAAAGATAATTCAGACCAAGATTTAGATTCAAATGGTTTCAGTCCAAATGTCGGTTTGAATTATTCTCCATTGGCAGGTTTAGATCTATTTGCCAGTTATGCACAAGCATTTCGTGGCGCACAAGTGAAAGAGTTGTATGTTATTTACAGAACGAATGACGAAGACTTAAAAGCGGAAAAAGCTTATAACAGTGAAATAGGTGTTAACTACTACCACAGAGGGTTTTCTGCAGGTTTAAATTACTTTGATACAAAAATCAAAGACACGATCGCTTACTCTTACACAACACGTACTGTAACGAATGTAGGTGAACTGACTACTAACGGTATCAATGCTTATGTTGGTTATGATATTGACTTCTTATCTACCAAGCTAAGTTATAGCCAAGCAAACCCTGAGTTAGATGGTGAAGCGCTAACAGATGATAGTACTAGTTTAGGTACTTCTATGGGTAATAAGTGGGTGCTGGATTTAACGTATTACGCGACGTCAACACTTGAGTTTGGATGGACGGGGACGTTTGTTCAACGCTACGACGATGTGGACGCAACGATTAACCCTGAAAAACCAGGCTATGGTGTAAACGATATTTATGTACAATGGATCCCTGTGAACGACTTTACGCTAACACTTGCTGTGAAAAACGTATTTGACCAAGACTACACAGACCATGCTTCATACTCTGAATATGTTGGTTCACCTCTTGCTATTGGTGTTGCTAATCCAGGACGTGATTTCCAATTATACGCAGCATATAAATTTTAGGTTGGATGCTTATGCTTAATAAACAAATGGCGAAATGTTTAGTCGCTTCATTATTTTTCATTAGCCATTTATGTCTAGCTAAAGCAATAACTGTATCTCATCCTATGGGTGAGACGCAGTTACCAGCGATACCTGAACGTGTGGTTGTGCTAGGAATGGATAGCTTGGATGCGCTCGACGCATTAGGTATTGAGCCGGTAGGTGTTGTTAAATCTCCTCTACCTGCTTACCTTGAAAAGTATAAAAGTGATAAATACCAATCGGTTGGTTCATTATTTGAGCCTGATTTTGAAGCTATTTATACGTTAAAGCCTGATTTGATTATTGTCAGCAATCGCAGTTCAAGATCATTTGAAGCCTTATCTAACATTGCGCCTACGGTCTTGTTTATGGCTGAGACAGCCAATTACTGGGAAACGACCACTGATGCATGGCGT
>JAOFNL010000084.1 GCA_028041985.1 Psychromonas sp.
TGTGAATTAAAGAGTAAGTGCTAACCAACTATCAGGCTGTTCACTTAAATAGTCCATATACTCAATCTTAATTTTATTGCCTAATGCCTTGCTTTGATTAACCGTTATTTTTGTAAAACTTACTGTTTTCGCATCTTCTCGGTACATTTTCACCGAACACTTCCCTAAAGCGCCTTGATGTTGGTGATAAGCCATAAAGTCAGCTTCTGTTACTTGCTTATTTACCATCATTTTAGTGAATTGCTTTTTTCGGTATGCTGAGACAGTTTCAAAATCCACTCCCGATGAAGTAATAGGAAGTGAATCCAAAGCAGATAATACACAGCGACTAAGAGACTGACCATTCCAAATATATTGCCTCGCTGTTGCAGCTGTTTGCGCTGAAAAATCATGCTCAAATACACATAATTGAAAGGCTTGGAAAACAGTCAAATCCATTTGCTTTAACACTTTATCTATCTCGTGGGGATATTTTAGTAGATGAGGAATAATGACTCCTCGGCTAGTAAATTGTTTAAGATTGGGATCAATTTGAGCTTGATAGAAATTTAATAAAGCTAAACTCACGCCACTTTCATGGGCGGCAATCCAAGTTCCTCCACCCGTTGGGTCAACGGGATAAATAGATTTTAAAAAAGGATTAAGCGCAGGAGGGTTAGCTTGCGGCCTTGTAATTTGTTCATCACGATTAAAAAAGAGTTGGTAACCTTGGTCCATTAAACGATAAGTCAATGTGCACATAATGGCTAACCTGTACGTAAAAATGTCGCCGTTGCAGGGGCAATGCCTAATCCACCTTCGACTTCAAGTTGTTGTATTTGAGAAATATGTTTAATCGTCGCAAAATGATGTACCGCATGACTACCAGCAAAAATAACTTCACGAGCAACCGTGGTATCAACAATAGCAACCTGTTTGCTTTTGACTGAAATTTCAGTTGATAATTTAACTACTTTCTGAAGTTGTTGCTCGGTTAATGCTTGCAAAAAAATCTCTATTTCAGCTATCGACGCTAATGCAGCTTCGGGACTGCTTTCTACAACACCGCCACGACTGCGTTTATCATAATCTATCAAACCGCTTTCAATACCATTAATCACCGCGTAATAATGATCTAATATATGTCGCATATGCGCACCAGATGAACTAAAAAAAGAAGGAGGAATAACTTCTGTATATTGGAGTTCAGAGACTGATGCTAAATAGGTTTTGGCTTGTTGTAATATAATAAGTTGGCTTTCGATCATTGGCCAAACATCCCTTGAAATAAATATATTGATTAGACGGAGAAAACCGTAATTAGTTCAACAATAACATATCAACGCTAGCATACTTATCACAAAGTAATAACATTTACGCTGACACAATCAAAATTCATAAAAAAAAGTTGCTAAATCTACATTACTAGCGAGTTCAGGATTATCAATTCGACCATAGCTTTGCCATCCATCACTGCCAGATTCTATTCCCGTTGCGGGGTCTGTTACCGTTCTAGGATGACCATTACCTAGTGAGTGAACTGATGTAGCTTGATATAAGTAGCTATCATGAATCACAAAGGCACCTTTTTTATAACCCATTTTAGGATCAAAATAAATATCGTCATTAATTTCTAGGCTGGACACAATGACACCAGCTAATTGTTCTGTTATTCCTGTATTAGAAGCTCCTGAAAGCAATAATGCTAAATTGACTTGCTGCGAATGTGTGAAACTTAATGTATCTCCTTTTGCATTTAACCAGGAGATGTCCATTTCGACCTCTCTAAAATTCTCGCCAGCATTCAGTTCACTATCAACCTCACCAACATTCCACTGAACAGTGAACTCTGTATTACCAATTTGAATCTCTGTTTCAGAGGAATCATTTAGTGCAGTAAGGTCATCAATATGCGTCAGCGATAACACGCCTTCCATTTTTTCAGTTGCTAGTGAAATAGCTGCTGAATGAGCTAAATTATCTCGCTGTTGCGCGGAAATCCGTTGTTGTAAAGCAGTGAGATTAAGCGCGGTTAAACTCACCACAAATAATGAAACCAATACTTCAATTAATGAAAACCCTGATCTCATTTGTAACATTAAAAATCCCTCCAAGATCCCGCAACGATCTGATAACTACTTGTAGAAGCCGTCATTCCAATTTGCTCGTAAAGTAGATTCAAGACTCTCCTATCATAACGGCTTGAGAAATGTTGCTTCGTGCCTTTATTGTCCGTTTTATCATAGCCATCTGTAGAGCAATTATACTCACTTAATAATGCGCCATTGACTCGCACTCCTCCCATGTCGACACTTTGATCATCCTGTGATTGCTTTACTCCATCAACATAAAGTGGCTCACCATTTACATCGACTGCATCATGACTTGCGGGTATAAAATACAGCATACCAATAACTGAAAATCCGGTATTTGGCTGCGTTACAAATGTTCCCCCTTCAATGAATACCATTTTAGGGTTTTCTGTTGAACCGATAGTTAAGCGTTTATTTTCGGATGTAAGACTCTGGGATGCATCTTTTTGCTCAATATTGCAATCGCCTTTGATATAAATAACTACCGTTTCATCATCTACATCTAACAATTGTTCCGAACAACTCGTAGTTCCAGTATTATTCATATCGATACGAGCGACGATACCTGAGCTATCCAATTCATCTTTACCATCTTGTAACGTCACACCAAAAGTACTTTCAAATAATGAACCCGCCTCGCTCATATCTTCAATGGTAGCCACTTGATCAAAAACGGTTCCTGAAGCTGAAGTCGCAGGGCCCCATTCGTTGTTACTTATCTCTTTAAATCGAGATTCACCATCGTCATTTTGAAGTGAACCATAAATGGCACTTTCATCAATAATATTGGCTTGAAGTAAATCACCAGTGCATAAATCTGTTGTTTCTTGCTCTGCACTCGGTTGAGTCACCATTAACTGTTCAGATATGTTGCCAGGCGAATGACAATCAGCTTTTGCAATCCCCTCACAGCCATCATTGATTGTGCCCGTAGCATCTATGTTTAACTTTCCATTGCTAGAAATGGGAGCATTAGGCACATTAAAACCCGTGCTATAATATATTTTTAATGAGATGACACGAGCAGCGGTTCCATCTTGTGATTTTCCTGTAGAGGTGATCTGTAATTTATTATTGTCAATTTGCTCTACTATGACTTGATAAGGAATATCATCCATTAATTGTTCAGGATAAATAAAGGGCAATTCATTTAACATTTGGCTCGCTATTGCGACAGAATTTAATTTACTCAATATTAAATTCATACCTGATTCAGCATTTACAAAAGCTTCGCTATTACGATAATAATTTCCTAAAATTTGGTTATCCATTAACTGATGCTGTGCCATTTTTACCGTACACAGCATTCCAGCAACACTTAACGTGATGGCTAAAATTAAAATTGCAAAACCTTGAGGTATCAATTTCATTTAACCTCCATGAATGACCTTTAATAGCCAAAATTAATTTATGATAAGTAATAATTAAAACATCAAATAGTTTAGAACCAGATCACAAAAATATCCTGCTATATGCCAATAAAAATCCAACCTAGTTTATGTATTTGTATTTTTTGATATTGATCTCAAAATACATTGACTAGTTATGCTCGAGTTAACATTTATGTAACAAGGGTGGCATACCTCACAACACGAGCTAAATCTGTCGACTAGAATGAAATCATTATTTTTTGAAGTAACATCTAAACAAAAACCATAAGCTGTTGATTAATAAAAGAATGGAGCTAGAGATGAGCGATAACCATATTTACCCTGTATCACCAGAACTTGCACAAAGAAGCTTATTAACAAATAAGCAATATTTATCTGATTACAAAAAATCAATAGAAGATCCTGAAGCATTCTGGGGTGAAAAAGGTAAAATTTTAGACTGGATAAAACCCTACACAAAAGTCAAAAATAGCTCATACGATCCAGGCCATGTTGATATTAAATGGTTTGAAGATGGTCAATTAAATGTATCAGTTAACTGTATCGATCGTCACTTAGCAACTAAAGCAGATCAAGTTGCATTATTGTGGGAAGGAGACTCTCCTGATCAAGATGCAAAAATCACTTATGCCGAGCTTTATACTCAGGTATGTCAATTTGCTAACGCACTAAAAACGCAAGGGATTAAAAAAGGGGATGTAGTTTGCTTATACATGCCGATGACACCTGAAGCAGCGATCGCCATGCTAGCTTGTACCCGAATTGGTGCTGTACATTCGATTGTGTTTGGTGGTTTTTCTCCAGATGCCATTGCAGGACGTATTGTAGATAGTAGCGCAAAAATAGTGATCACTGCCGATGAAGGTCGTCGAGGTGGTCGTACTGTGCCGTTAAAAGCGAATGTAGATGAAGCATTAACACGTGATGGTACTGATTGTGTTGAGCACGTGATTGTGTTTAAAAACACAGGTGGTGATATTAAATGGGTTGAAGGGCGCGATATAGATTGGGCAGAAACAACACAATCACAAGCAACTGAATGTGAGCCTGAAGCAATGAATGCAGAAGATCCATTATTCATTCTTTATACATCAGGATCTACCGGCACACCCAAAGGGGTATTGCATACGACTGGTGGTTACTTAGTTTATGCCGCCATGACCTTTAAATATGTATTTGATTATCAAGAAGGCGATATTTATTGGTGTACCGCCGATGTGGGTTGGATCACTGGCCATAGTTATTTGGTCTACGGACCATTAGCCAATGGCGCAACAACATTATTATTTGAAGGGGTACCAAACTACCCTACTCCAGCACGTATGAGTGAAGTTGTTGATAAACATCAAGTCACTTTGTTATATACAGCACCGACGGCTATTCGAGCATTAATGGCAAAAGGTGATGAAGCGATTCAAGGCACTAGCCGAAGCTCATTAAGATTATTAGGCTCAGTTGGAGAGCCTATTAATCCGCAAGCCTGGGAATGGTATTACGAAAAGATTGGCAACAACAATTGCCCGATCGTTGATACCTGGTGGCAAACAGAAACTGGAGGCATTTTAATCACTCCTCTACCTGGCGCAACAGACCTAAAACCAGGTTCTGCAACTCGACCATTCTTTGGTGTTCAACCTGCTTTAGTAGATAATGATGGTATTGTTTTAGAAGGTGCCGTAGAAGGTAACTTAGTGATGCTTGATAGTTGGCCAGGTCAAATGCGCACCCTGTTTGGTAATCACGATCGTTTCGAACAAACTTACTTCTCAACCTTCAAAGGTATGTATTTTAGTGGCGATGGTGCTCGTCGCGATGAAGATGGATATTACTGGATAACAGGTCGTGTTGATGATGTATTAAACGTTTCAGGTCACCGCATGGGAACCGCAGAGATCGAAAGTGCGTTAGTGTCTCACCCTAAAATTGCAGAAGCCGCTGTTGTTGGAGTGCCGCATGAGATTAAAGGCCAAGGTATTTACGCTTATGTCACACTTAATTCAGGCGAATTCTCCTCACCAGAACTATATGCAGAAGTAAAACAGTGGGTACGAAAAGAGATCGGCGCTATTGCAACCCCTGATATTTTACATTGGGCAGAAGGTTTGCCCAAAACACGTTCAGGGAAAATTATGCGTCGTATTTTACGTAAAATAGCAACGGGAGAAAGTGATCAGTTAGGTGATACCTCAACCTTAGCAGATCCTAGCGTGGTTGATAAATTAATCAAAGAAAATAAAGAGTTAAGATAAACCTCCTTACTAATTCATTTAAAGAAATTGGTTTACAATAATAGAATATAGCCAATCAATAGCTTTATCGCTAAACTCCTCGATAACAGTATTGTTCTCGAGGCGTTTTTTTATGAGGCCTATATTCAAAAGGAGTAGAAAGTGAAAGTATTAGTTTTAAATGGCCCTAACCTTAATTTATTGGGTAAGCGAGAACCTGAAGTTTACGGAAGCCAAACACTAACGGATATTATCGAATCGTTACAAATTGAAGCGAAACAATTAGGGATTGATTTATCACATCTGCAATCCAATCGTGAATATGAATTAATTGAAAAAATTCATCAAAGTGCAGGAGAAATAGACTTCATTATTATTAATCCAGCTGCATTTACGCATACTAGTGTCGCAATCCGAGATGCATTGTTAGGGGTTGCGATTCCTTTTGTAGAAGTGCATTTATCGAATATACACAAACGTGAGAAGTTCAGACATCACTCATTCCTCTCTGATATTGCTTGTGCTGTTATATGCGGGATGGGTGCAGAAGGTTATTCATTTGCCTTACAAAGCGCTAAAAAATTCGTAAAAACAAACGAAGCAACTTGATGCAAGTCACAATAAAAAATTCTGCAACCTGAAATGTGCAAAAAATGTGTAAAAAAAGACTAAAACTACCCGATCGGGTAGTTACTTTATACTAAAATTTTAGGCATTCTACATTGGTCTTAAGGAATTGAGGCATAGTAGTAAACCCACTTTGATGCCAATTTAAATGGATTTTTTATTCAAAATTTGTAATAAAAAGACATATTACAGGCGAGCCTAACTTTGTTAGGCTTTTTTTTTGCCAAAAATTCAAACAATCTTTCATTTAATACCTGAGAATACGACAGATCAGATGATCAAAGGTTGGCACTTTAAATAAATACGCGTATAAATTAGTAACTCAGTGATACCAAAGGCATTCAGCATATAATATTCAATGAACTGTAATTGGTATCGGACTACATGAATATGGACATTCAAAATACAATGCTTACAAAACACCAATTAAGATGGCAGTCATTACGACCTTTTAATATTACCATCATTTGTTCAATCATTTTTTTCTTTACAATTGGTATTGGACAAAGCTACACAATATTTAATTCTACCCCGATATTTTCTACCCCCTTATTTATACCATTAACGATCCTGATCCTTTGTGTCATAGAGCTACATGGGATCATTAATAAAAAAGATCTTTTAGCTCAACGCATTGCTCCAATAATGAGTATTTTGATCACTTTATTCATCACTATAAATAGCCACTTTCAAGAGCAAACTCAACTTAATAGCTTTTTATATTTAGTTTTGTTACTGCCACTTTTTTATTCTTATTTATTTACCTACAACACCCCTTATTTGATCGCCAATAATATTTTCTTGGTTATTTGCTATGTTGTCGCTTCAATCATTGGCGAGACTGATGCCTTAGTATTTTTATTTAACAGTGCGTTTTTAATTACACTTTGTTACCTCACTATCTTCACACAGTTACGAAGTAATAAACCGAATGAACAGCCAAGTGTGCCATCACTAGAAAAACAAAGCATTCTTAGCCAAAAGAGTAGTCGATATTTAAACCGGATTATTCACGATATTCGACAACCTTTAAGCAGTCTATCTTTGTATAGTCATTTGTTAGAAACTAAATTGGTCAATACTCCACACCTAAAATTAGCAAAAAATATCAAACAATCGTCGGAAGATTTGGACCGATGGATAACTAGTTTATTAGATTTAGCCCGCTTAGACGGCAGTACAATTACAGCTAATGTTAGTGAATTTACATTAGCTTCAGCGTTACTACCCACAATCAAAAAATACCAATATCAAGCATCAACGATAGGTATCCAATTAACTAGTCGCATACCTGATCTAACAGTTAAAACAGATAATCGTTTATTAACTGAAATAATTGAGACATTACTTAGCAACGCAATTGTGCATGGCCGACAAACAAAAGGTGCCAATATTTTATTCAGTGTTCGACATTATTCTGACAAGGTATTATTGCAAGTTTGGAATCAAGGAAAAAAGATAGATCCTACTATTTTTGAAAGTTTGTTTGACGAAATTGCTCAAGCCGACAACCCTTTACATAATAAAAGTAAAGGGATTGGCCTTGGTTTGGCCGTTGCACAACGAAAAGCAATACTATGCGATACCATCATAAAAGCAGACACTAATGAGCATGGGAGCCGATTTGGACTTATTTTAAAAACAGCACAAATACCTAAAAAGCAAATCGAACTTAATAAACTATCTAATCATTCGCTAACCTACAAAATCTTACTGATTGATGATGACCAAAGTATTCTTAGTGCATTGAGCATGTTACTTGAGAATTGGGGTTATCGTGTTGATTGTGCAGAGACTGCTGAAGCTGGATTGCAGTTATATGATACGTCAAAATATGATCTGATCATTTCAGATTACCGTTTACCAAGCGAAAAAACGGGAATTGATGTCATTAAAGCGATCAAAGAAAAAAATAATACTCCTGCAGTATTATTAACGGGTGAAGCAGATCCTGAAAAATTAAAAGAAGTACAAGAAACAGGTAATGCGCTCAACTACAAAATATTAAATAAACCCGTTAAACCCGCCTCATTAAGATTCTTAATAAAGCAATTATTAAAG
>JAOFNL010000085.1 GCA_028041985.1 Psychromonas sp.
CCAGCTATACCCCTACTTATTTAGCCTAACTTGGTAATTTTATACTCGTTGTTAATTTCGTTAAGTGAGTAGTCATTTACACTTTGAATTACATTGTTTTAACAGTGTAAAATTTTAATAACATATTTAATATAATCGGTATTATTTAGAACCCGCGCTGTAAAAAAGTCTTTCGTCTGCGTTGCAACCTTCGATAAGGACTCGTCATTGTCATCATGTCGCGCCTTGATTTGGAGTCCATATAACGACTGAGCAAAGCTCCTGAACGATAACGGGGATATTTAAAGAAAATGATGATTGGTTATTTAACAGGAAGTACCTGCCTAAATTCGTAAAACAAGGTAATCCTTGGCGCTTACCGAACTCAATGTTTTGTAAATAACACTCATTTTTTCTAGGTCATTAACAACGATCTTATTACTCACAGTTAAAAATTTTCATCGGCTAAAAATAGTAATTATCATATTGATTTAACTAATGAAGGCGATTTTTTTATGGAAAAGTTCATTGAACGAATGTTCTAAAATGGGCGTAAATGGCATAGTTGCCTGTATTGTTACTTTTAATAGTGATTTACATCACCTTATTGATTTTAAGTGATTGAAATGAAATGAGTTATTTTCTGGTCAATTAAATGGTATAAATTTGTAATAAAGCAACTGTAAAATGTAATTTACATTTTTAATAATGTAATCTTCTAGTTCTAATTTACTAACACATAGGGAGTATATCGTTTGATAATTAGAAACTTATTCGTATTGAGTTTGCTATTTAGTCCTGCAGCATTTGCAGCCAGCAGCTTTACATATTATACCGGAACGGACGCAAATGAAGTTTTAAGAGAAGAGCAATTAGCCGCGGAAGAAGCAAAAAAATCAGCGCAAACAGCTGCTATTGAAGCTTCTCAACAAAAAACATTAGCAGTTATTGCTAAAGTTAAAGCTGCTATCGCTGAAAAAGCTGCGGATAAAGCATCGGCTTTAGCTGTATCTGCTTCAGAAGCAGCGGCAACAGCTGCACTTGAAGCCGATGTAACGGCAATTTCTGAAGCAGTAACTTCTGCTGAAAGTGCAAATGACGCTGTAATTGCATCAACTGAATATGCACAAGCTGAAGCAGTAAAAGCAACTGCTGCAGCAGAAGCAGCTGCCGTTGCAGCAGCAGAAGCACAAGCTGCAGCTGACATCGCGGTAGAGATCGGATTAAAAAACTGGGTAAACGTGACAGTGAATGCCGCAGAACGTGCAGCAGAAAGTGCGGTTAAAGCGGCAGAAGCAGCAACTGAAGCAGCCCAATCTGCGGCTTTAGCTGATGATTCACTTATCACTGCTTCAGCAGCGCTGAAAACAGCAGAGAAGTTATTCGCTGCTGCAACTTATACTGGTACGGACGTAGCTGACTTTGATTGGAGCCTTTGGGAAGTAGAAGGTCCAGATCCAATCGATGGCAACACTATGTTGTTTGATGCTTTAAAAGCACAACACACAACATCAAGTGGTAGTGGCTGGAGACATGAGCTTAAGATTATTTCAAGTGAACGTGTTGCAATGACAGAGTCTTATGAAGATTTCAGTGCAAATGTTCGTTTAGATCTTTCTACTGGCTCTAAAACCATCATTTCACAGTTCCACGCAAGTGACACTGGCACTATCATGAAACTTTACGTTGCTGACTCAAGCGAAACGGGTTTTTACAACAGTATTGCAAATGACGGTATCTTTGATGTATTCGTTCGTTTACTTAATGTAGACGGTACAGGCGAGCAAAAGAAAGCATTAGGTACAATCGAAAGCGGTGATAACTTTGATTTCCAAGTTATTAACGATCACGGTTACGTAACAGTTTCTGCTTTAGGTGAAACTTTCTCTCTACAAATTGAAGATAGCCCAGCCTCTTACTTAAAATTTGGTAACTATTTACAAGCACAAGATGCTGTAACGGGTGACAAAGTTGAAAGTTCTGATGACTTTGCTCAATTCTATGCAGACGCAGGTATTATCGAAAGTGAAGCTACTTTCACTAACATAAACTACGAACGCATTATTGACCCAGTTGTTTTTCCTGAAGATGAAGCTGGTCAATCAGTTGCTATCACAGACGAAGCAACAGATAGCGCTGGTAAAATTCGTATCAATTTAGACAGTGCATTACCAACGGGTAAAGTGTCAGTCAATGTTAGATATTCTGAAAGAGAAGTTGAAACGGCTTACTTAACATTATTTGGTGCTTCGACGTCTAGTTCAAACGCAATTGCTGATTTGAAAATGGATACTGGCTATGCTGCTGAAGCAGGTAACGTTGGTATTAAACTACGTAGTACTGATGATTGGATTGCTGATTATCCTGCAAGTCAATGGAGTAACATCAGTATTTCATGGGATAACGTTGTAACGTCTACCTTTACTGTATCGATTAACGGTACAGAAATTGGTACGTACGATATGAACTTTATCGATGACGTTGAAAGCATTGAACTAAAATTGGGTTCAAACTCAAATGTGAGTAGTCATGTTTTATATGTTGATGACATAAATGTTTATTCTGATATTGATGGTACTGAAGCTGTTTATGCTCAAGACTTTGAAAATATCTTAGTAGGTACTGATTTATCAGGTTACGACGCTAACTTAAGTTCAAGCACTAATTCTGCGTTTGTATCTGACTTAGCAAATGCAGCGGGTTACACTGGTGTTGAAGAAGTGATTGCAGATTCACCTCGTCAATCTCTTGCGATTACTGATACTTCAATTGACGTTGCTGGTTTATTAAGATTACGTCTTGATGATGCATTATCGACTGGTAAAGTATCTGTTAAAGTTAAATACGACTTACTTGAAAGCGAAACGGTTTACTTAACATTATTTGGTTCATCTACTTCGACTTCTAATGCAGTTGCTGATCTAAAAATGGACTCAGGTTACAGCGCTGTTGACGGTAACGTAGGTATTAAATTACGCAGTACTGACGCTTGGATTGCAGATTATGCAGCAGGTGAATGGGCGACAATTACTGTTGCTTGGGATAATGTAACAACGAACCAAATCACAGTTGCAATTAACGATGTTGAAATCGGAAGTTATGCAATGTACAACAATTTTGACGTTGAAAAAATTGATCTGAAACTAGGTTCAAATGGTAACGTTACAGATTACACATTGTATATCGATGACCTAATTGTTTATTCAGATATAGCGGGAACTGAAGTTGTTTTTGCTGATGATTTTGAAGCGTTTGAAGTTGAAACTAGTCTAACAGGCGGTTACGGCGATAACTACGATTCAAAAACTAATCAAGCGGTTATTACGGATGCAGAAAATGCAACGGTTGCTGAAGTAGTTAACACTGCATCTCAATCATTAGCAATTACTGATACTTCTATTGAAAGTTCTGGTCAATTAAGATTAAAACTTGATGAAGCATTACCAGTAGGTAAAGTTTCAGTTAATGTTAAATATGATCTACTAGAAACTGAAACGGCTTACTTAACGTTATATGGTTCTTCTACATCTACTTCAAACGCAGTAGCAGACCTGAAAATGGACTCTGGTTACAGTGCAGTTGATGGTAACGTTGGTATCAAGTTACGCAGTACAGACGCTTGGATTGCAGATTATGCAGCCGGTGAATGGACTACGATTTCAGTCGCTTGGGACAATGTAACTACGAATCAAATCACTGTATCAATTAACGGTGTTGAAATTGGTAGTTACGCAATGTACAACAACTTTGACGTTGAGAAAATTGATCTTAAATTAAGTTCAACGGCTAACACAACTGATTACACCTTCTACGTTGATGACTTTATTGTTTACTCTGACATAGCTGGTACAGAAATTGTTTTTGCTGATGACTTTGAATCAACAGAAGTGGGCACTGATATCTCTGGTACTTCAGCAGAAGAATATGCTGCATCATATGACTCTAAAACAACGTCTGCCGTGATCAATAATGTTGAAAACAGCACTGTTTCTGATGGTTCTGATGTTGAAGAAGAAGTGGTACTTAACCGTGCTGTCGCAATAACGGACACCTCTACTGATAATTCAGGTAAATTAAGATTACAACTTGATACTGCTATGTCTAGCGGTAAATTATCTGTTGATGTTAAGTATGCACTAGAAGAAAATGAAACTGCGTATATCACGTTGTTTGGTTCATCGACTTCAACATCTAATGCCGTTGCAGATTTAAAAATGGATTCAAGCTACGCGGTAGGCGATGACCAAATTGGCATCAAATTACGTAGTACAGATGCTTGGATTGCAGACTTTGCTGGCAGTGAATGGGCAACTATCTCAGTGGTATGGGATAACGAAGTAACCAACCAAATCACTGTGTCAGTAAACGATGTCGAAATCGGTAGTTATGCGATGTACAACAACTTTGACGTTGAAACCATTGACTTCAAATTAAGTTCTACAGCGAATACAACTGATTACATTTTCTTTATCGATAACATTGTTGTTTATGCTGATACAGCAGGAACATCTATTGAGTTTTCAGATGATTTTGAAACAACTCCACTAGAAACTAACCTTTCTGGTTACGGCACTAACTATAGCTCTAGCTCAGCATCTGCTGTTGTTTCTGAGCAAGTTGATGCATTAATTGTTGTAGAAGATACGGATGAAGAAGAAATTATCTACCCTGATTTGAATACGGCATTAGTGCCTTCAGATAACTTCAACCTTGCTCAGTGGAATCTAAGTATCCCAACTGATGCTGATAACAGTGGTACTTCAGATACTATCAAAGAAACTATACTAAATGCAGGTTATGAAAATAATGAATATTTCTACTCTGCATTAGATGGTGGCATGGTATTTAGATGTTATATATCGGGTTACAAAACGTCGACTAACACAACTTATACTCGTACTGAGTTACGTGAAATGTTGCGTGCTGGTGATACGTCCATTGAAACTCAAGGTGTTAGTTTAAATAACTGGGTATTCAGTTCTGCACCTGCTTATCAGCAAGAGCTTGCTGGTGGTGTTGACGGTAATATGAAAGCAACATTAGCAGTTAACTATGTAACAACAACGGGTGATACAGATCAAATTGGTCGTGTTATCGTTGGTCAAATACATGCTGCTGTTGATGAGCCAATTCGTATCTACTACCGTTTATTACCTGGGCATACTAAAGGTTCAATTTACTTTGCACACGAGCCAAGTAATGGCAATGATGAGCAATGGTATGAAATGGTTGGGTCACGTTCAGATAGTGCCGATGAACCTGCAGACGGTATCGAGCTTAACGAACAGTTCAGCTACGAAATCGATGTTCAAGGTAACTTTATGACAGTTAGCTTGTACCGCGATGGTAAAGATACAATCACTGAAATTGTTGATATGACTGATAGCGGTTATGATGGTTACTATGTTGATAGTGATGGTGTAACGCAAGAAGACTACATGTACTTCAAAGCGGGTGTTTACAACCAAAACAAAACAGGTGATGCAAAAGATTATGTTCAAGCGACGTTCTACTCTTTAGAACAGACTCATTATTAATCTAAGTTAAACATTAGTTTACTAAGTTATAAAGCAGCTCATTGAGCTGCTTTTTTTTATCTAAAATTTGGCCGCTGGTGGTAGCCTCGTAAATTAATTAAAAAATTTATATTTATACCTAAATTGTTTAGGTAAGTTTTGAAAGCGAACAAGTAAACGAATGATAATATAAATTAGTAGGTGTTTGTATTTACATTGGATGTTAGCCTTTAAAAGTTGTCCACTTTTTCTTTCTGCGCTGTTGGAACAACCTCACCCTTTATCATGCTTTGGAGCAATGTATAGATGTTAAACGAAATAGATTATGAGAAATTTTTTTGCGAAATTGCAGGTCGATTAAACGAAGCAGATGATTATGGAAAGGTGGCTGATTACATACCTGCGTTAGCTGAGGTAGATCCTGATAAATTGGGTATCCATCTAACTACTATTGAGGGGAAAAATTATGCATTTGGTGACTCTAATGAGCGTTTTTCTATTCAGAGTATAGCTAAGGTGTTATCGCTGACGTTAGCGTTAAAAATTTTAGGGGATGAAGTATGGCAACGAGTCGGTGTTGAACCTTCAGGTACAGCCTTTAATTCTTTAGTGCAGTTAGAATATGAAAATGGTATTCCGCGAAATCCCTTTATTAATGCAGGAGCTATCGTTATTTGTGATATTTTAGTCTCAAACCTAGAACAACCCAAACTTGAGTTACTCAATTTTATTAAAAAAGCATCGGGTATGAGCAATATTGATTACTCTTCTGAAATTGCTGATTCAGAAAAAGAAACGGGTTTTAGAAATATGGCCTTGGCGAATTTAATGAAGGATTTTGGCAATATACATAATGATGTCGACAGTGTTTTGGATTTATATTTTCACCTTTGTTCAATTAAAATGACCTGTAAAGAAGTTGCTCAAACTTTTTTGTATTTAGCTGCTGGTGGTATCAATCCCATTACCAATACGACCGTTATCAGCCTAAAACGCACGAAACGGATAAATGCGATTATGCAAATGTGTGGATTTTATGATGAAGCCGGTGAATTTGCATTTAGAGTAGGGTTACCGGGTAAAAGTGGGGTGGGTGGAGGCATTTTTGCAATTCATCCTGAAAAATACTGCATTGTTGTTTGGAGCCCTAAATTAAATGAAGTTGGTAATTCATATAAAGGGATTAAGATACTAGAAGCGGTCACGACCGAAACCAATTCATCGATCTTTTGATTTTTGTCGTTTCATAGAAAATAGTAACTAAATATTGTTAATAATTATTTTTGAAAAACAAACAAAAAAGCTCACAAATCAAATGAGCTTTTTTATAAAACAATAAATTAGAGGTTTAAAATGTCATCATCAGGAATAAAACGAAGTGCTAGGCAGTCGCTATCCTTACTGATGATCATTGATGAATCAACACGTAAACAGCTACCTGCATATTTGCCTGCTGCGGTAAACGTACATACCTGTACATAATAACCATCCACCAAAGGTAATGGGCATAATGCTTGGTAAATATTATCTTGTGTTGCAAATTCCCCTCCCGTTGCTTCGATAACATCTTGTGCTTGACTCACTAATTGAATATTGGCTCCGCATCGTCCTACAATAGGTTTACAGACATAACCACTGGTTTGTAGATCTTCATTTAATTCAAAGTCTGCTTGCAATAATAAGGGATGATTTGGGAATAATGACCAGAGCACGGGTAAAATTGCTTTATTACTCGGAATTAACGTCCATAGTGGTTCAAAAATCATAATGTTTTTATGCAATAAAACATCCGCGAGTCGTGGTGTTTGTCCCATTTTTGATAAAGGTTGAAAATTTTCTGGTGAAGCATCGTCTGATTCACATTCTAATCGAATTTGATCGAGTGCCGTTTCCCATGACCACGTTTTCCAGACCCACTGCAATAGATCTCCCTGAGAATCAATTACATTACCTGATTCATCCCATTTTAAAGAGTTAATCCCTTCAATCATTCGGGTTTCAATACCTGCCGCTTTTAAGGTTTGTCGAACAAATAGGGCATGGTATTTCTCTTCAGGATCACTGTCGTGAAGAATATGTATTAATCCTTTTACCTTACTTTTACGCCACGCTTGTACAAGTTGCTTAAAGAGATCTTTGCCGGCATCTTCACCTTCATGTACGCCATAATGTTGTGCCCATTTTCCTTGAATTTTAGCGCCTTCCATATAACAAGATGCGGAGTCGCAGTTATATTCATAGACTTTTAAGCCTTGCGTTGTCATCGAGAAATCAAAACGACTGGTGATCAATTGATTTAATCGATTATCCCAAGATTGCCGTATTTTTGCTAAGAGGGCGCGAGGTAAATTAAATTTATTTAATAATTCTGGATTATCGAGTACGTAGTCGGTGGCATGCATGAATAAGCCATGCAATTCGTTTGTTGCTCTACGTAGCGTGTCTTGGGCTGTTTTTGATAAAACATAATAACGATATTGGTCCGCAACTGCCGTACTTAATTTATGTCCATTCAAAGCTTTTACATAGGCGGCTTCATCTTCATTGGCAATGTTTAACCAAGCCGCTCTTTTTGAAACAGTAGAGGGGGTGGCATGATGACTTGATAACGCAAATAGTTGTTTATTCGTTTCTATGCTTACTTCTGCATCACTGTCATCTTCTGTTTGTATCATCCAACCTAAAATCATCACATCATTGAAAGAGCAAGCTAACCAATATTCTCCATCCTCGCTAATGGTTGCTGCTAATTCACGGCTGAAATTCTGCCCACTAGGCCATAGTGTATGATCAAGATTTTGTTCAGCAATACGAATTTTGTCAGGGAATACTTCTGTGATGATTGCAACATGTCCCGTTTGTTCAAATT
>JAOFNL010000086.1 GCA_028041985.1 Psychromonas sp.
CCAAAACTGTAAAAAAGTAGCTATTAGAGATGCAACAGAACAGGTTGCTGCTGTGTGTAACAGCTTAGTATAAATTTATTGAAAGTGAATCCCGATGATAAAAATTGAATTAGCAGAAATACGTACCATGATCCCTGAAATGCGTCGTGTAAAACAGATACATTTTGTTGGCATCGGTGGTGCTGGTATGGGCGGGATTGCTGAAGTGTTAGCCTATGAAGGTTATAAAATCACTGGGTCTGATATTGCTGAAAATACAGTGGTTAAACGTCTGCGTTCGCTCGGTGCTGAAATTTTTATTGGTCATGGACAAGAGAATATTTATGGTGCGTCAGTTGTCGTAGTTTCAACTGCGATTAATCCTGAAAATCCTGAATTACTGGCGGCTCAACAAGCACGTATTCCTGTTGTTCGTCGAGCAGAGATGCTGGCTGAACTAATGCGCTATCGTCATGGAGTCGCTGTAGCAGGTACGCATGGTAAAACGACGACAACTAGCTTGATCGCAAGTATATATAGAGACGCAAATTTAGATCCTACCTTTGTGATTGGCGGATTATTAAATAGCGCGGGTACCAATGCTAAATTAGGCCAAAGCCGATATTTAATTGCGGAAGCAGATGAAAGTGATGCTTCGTTTTTACATTTACAACCTATGGTGTCGGTAGTCACAAATATTGAAGCTGATCACATGGATACTTATCAAGGTGATTTTGAAGTATTAAAAGATACCTTTGTGCAGTTTATACAAAACTTGCCTTTTTACGGTACTGCTGTGGTTTGTTTAGATGATCATGTGATTGAAGAGTTAATCCCTCGTTTTGCTCGTCAATGTGTGACTTATGGTTTCCATGAACAAGCTGATGTACGAATTTCAAACTTCAAGCAAACGGTGAGTCGTAGTGAGTTTATTGTACACCGTGTTAATAAAGCTGATTTAACTATCACGTTAAACTTGCCGGGTAAACATAATGCATTAAATGCAGCCGCTGCCATTGCAGTAGCAATGGAAGACGATATTGAAGATGTTGCAATCTTGTCTGCATTAGAAAGCTTTGAAGGTATTGGGAGACGATTTGAACAATATGGCGAGTTTGAAACGGGTCGTGGTAAAGCAATGCTAGCCGATGATTACGGGCATCACCCTACTGAAGTACAAGCGACAATTAATGCCGCACGAGAAGGATGGCCAGATAAGCGTTTAGTGATGGCGTATCAACCACACCGTTATTCACGTACTCGTGATCTTTATGAGGATTTTGCCCATGTATTATCACAGGTTGACCAACTATTACTATTAGATGTTTATGCTGCAGGTGAAACGCCTATTGCGGGTGCGGATAGCCGCTCATTATGTAGAACAATTCGCCAACAAAGTGGTAAAGAGCCAATATTTGTAGCGTCGCCGGAAGCATTGCCGGGAGCATTAGCTAATATCATTCAAGGTGGTGATTTAGTGTTAACTCAAGGAGCAGGTAATATTGGTGCGGTAGTTAAAACTTTGGCTGAATTAAAATTAGATATTGAAAAAATGAAACAAGCGAGTACAAAATAATGGTTGCAAATTTTGGTAAAGTCGCTGTTTTGTTTGGCGGTAATAGTGCTGAACGAGAAGTGTCGTTGAAGTCAGGTAAAGCAGTACTTAACGCCTTGTTAAACCAAGGGGTTGATGCACATGCTATTGATCCTAAATTTGACGATATTTCACAAATCAAAGCACAAGGCTTTGACCGTGCGTTTATTGTTTTACATGGGCGTGGCGGTGAAGATGGTGTTATCCAAGGTTTTTTAAGTGCACTAGATATTCCCTATACGGGAAGCGATGTATCGAGTTCTGCTATTGGTATGGATAAGGCTAAAACAAAACAAATTTGGCAAACTTGCCACTTACCTACTGCATCTTATCAAATAATTATCAAAGAAAACTTTGAGCCTGCATCAGCAGCCGATATACTGTCTGCATTATCAGGTGCTGTCATGGTGAAACCTGTTCATGAAGGCTCGAGTATTGGTATGGCAAAAGCAGAAACGCCAACACAATTGATTGCTGCTTTAGAAGAGGCTTTTAAATTTGATGATAAAGTACTGCTTGAATCTTGGATAACAGGTGATGAATTCACCGTGTCGATGCTTAATGGTAAAGCTTTGCCTGCGATTAGCATGAAAACTAAAAATGAATTTTATGATTACCAAGCTAAATATCAATCGACAGAAACACTGTATTTGTGCCCATGTGGATTAACTGATGATGAGTTAAATGAATTAAATCAATTAGCCGAAGAAGCATTTAAAACAATTGGTTGTAGTGGCTGGGGGCGTGTTGATTTTATGCGAGATAACAATAAAAATTGGTATTTGTTAGAGGTTAATACGGTACCAGGCATGACAGAAACAAGTTTAGTACCTAAAGCGGCTAAACAGGCTGGTATTAGTTTCGAACAGCTGGTGATTGAAATTCTTGAGCAAACTTTATAATTTATGTGGCAAAAATTAAAACACATTAGAATAAGTAAGTGGATTGGCTTCTTTATTTTTGTGCTATTAATTTATGCTTTGCAAGATAGTTTCTTTAAATTAAAGTTTTGGTTGACTGATCAGAAATCTTTGCCACTTACTTCGTTAGTTTTAACGGGCAATGGTAAGCATGTTACTCATGCCATTGTTCAAGAGGTATTAGTTAAGCAGGAAGATAGATTAAATTTTTTTACGTTAGAAATTATAGAAATACAAAAGCAGTTGGAAAAAATGCCTTGGGTTTATTCGGCTTCTATTCGTAAGCATTGGCCTGATACTCTTAAAATCCATATTGTTGAGCAAACAATTGTTGCAACGTGGAATAATACCTCACTGCTAAATCGTTTTGGTGAAATCATAGAGGTTGTTGCAACTGATCAAGATAATTATGTTTCTTTAACTGGAGAAAATGAACAATCGGAGGAGATACTCAACACCTATACGCAATTGAAGCAGTTGTTGGAGCCGAGTCATTACCGAATTGCAGCATTAAATAGTGATAAACGTAACTCAACAGATCTTATTTTAGAAAATGGCATTCGACTAAGGCTAGGTAAAGAACAAAAACTAGAGCGTATTCAATTGTTTTTAAAAGCGTTTCCTAGGATTGCAAATAAATATGAAATTAACACCATTGAATATGTCGACCTGCGGTATGATACAGGGCTAGCTATTGGATGGAAACAAACAGAAAAAAGCGAAAAATAGTGCTCATTTAGAGTTAAATCCTCTCTCTTTTAGAGAGAAAATGGTGATAGAGAATGGAAAGTAATTATACAGTTGGTTTAGACATTGGTAGCCAAAAAATTGTTGTCTTAATTGGCGAAATATTAGCGAATGATGATATTAATATTGTTGGTGTCGGCACTGCACCATCAAAAGGTGTTGATAAAGGCTCTGTTACTAATTTAGATTCCGTTGTTGAGTCGATTTTAATTGCATTAAAACAAGCTGAAGACATGGCAGATTGTCGTGTTTCATCAGTTAATTTATCGATTTCTGGCTCTCACATTGAGTCAATAAATGAAGCGGGTACTTGGGCTATCGATGCACATGAAGTCAGTCCTTTTGATGTTGAAAGTGTAATTCATAATGCTCGCTCAGTTAAAATTCGCGATGACCAACGTTTACTTCATGTTATTCCGCAAGAGTATTCGATTGATTCACAAGGGAAGATTAATAACCCTATCGGTTTATCTGGTGTGAAGTTAAAAGCCAATGTGCATTTGATCACTTGCCATAATGACTTAGTTAAAAATTTAGAGAAAGCAGTTGAACGAAGTGGTTTGGTTATTGACCAACTTATTTTTTCAGGTGTTGCATCTAGCTCTGCTATTTTGAGTGAAGATGAGAAAGAATTAGGCGTGTGTATGATTGATATGGGTAGTGGTACAATGGACTTATCTATTTATATCGCCGGCTCTTTACAACATAGCATGGTGCTTGATTATGCTGGCAACTCTGTTACCAATGATATTGCCATTGCATTTAGCGCACCACCTAGCTCTGCTGAAAAAGTTAAAGTGGAATATGGCTCTTTAAATAGAGCGTTTGTTGATAATGAAGAGCTGATTGAACTGCCAAGTGTCGGAGGTCGTCCTGCTCGTAGTCTACAACGGTCGATTTTAATCGATGTGATTGAACCTCGTTATAGTGAATTATTGACACTGGTTAAAACTGAGATTTATAAACTTAATGAAAAGTTTGTCCGTGAAGGTTTAAAGCAACAATTAGCTGCAGGTGTGGTGATAACGGGCGGAGCTGCACAAATTGAAGGATTAGTTGAGGTTGCGGAAGAAGTTTTTGGTAATATTCAAGTTAGAATAGGTAAACCTCATAACATTCGAGGGTTAGCTGCAGATGTTGATTCTCCAGCTTATTCAACTGCTATTGGATTGTTAAGATATAAAAATGATGAATTTATAGGTGGAGAGGACGCTGCACCTGAGAATCGGTTTGCAAGTTTATTCAGTAAAGTTAAAAACTGGATCAAAAAAGAATATTAGTTATCAAGTTTCATGGATTGGGTGGTAACAAACGATGTCACAAGAAGTTAATAGAGTGGAAGAAAATCAAATGTTTGAAATAATCGATGATGAAGAGCATTCAGCGCAGGCAATAATTAAAGTTATTGGTATTGGCGGTGGTGGCGGTAATGCGATCAACTATATGATCGAAAAAGGCCTAACAGGTGCAGAATTTATTGCAATGAATACTGATGCTCAGGCATTACGTTCATCAAAAGCAGATATTCGATTGCAATTAGGTGCAAATATTACTAATGGCTTAGGTGCAGGCGCTAACCCTGAAATTGGCTATAAATCAGCGCTTGAAGACAAAGAACGGATCCGTGAAATCGTTCGTGGTGCTGATGTTGTCTTTATTGCTGCCGGAATGGGCGGTGGTACAGGAACTGGAGCATGTCCAGTGGTTGCTGAAATTGCTAAAGAAGAGGGCGCACTAACAATTGGTGTGGTTTCAAAACCTTCTCTATTTGAAGGCCGTAAGCGAATGAATTATGCCACTCAAGGTATTGCTCGTTTATCAGAAAATATCGACTCTTTATTGATTATTCCAAATGATAAATTACAGAAATCATTACCACGTGGTATCTCTTTCCTAGATGCATTAAGTGCTGCAAACGGTGTACTTTATGATGCAGTTTCTGGTTTCTCCTCTATCATCAACAATGAAGAAAGTACCATCAATATTGATTTCGCGGATGTGCGTACCGTCATGACGGAAGCGGGCACAACCGCTGTGATGGGTATTGGTGTTTCAGCGGGTGAAAATAGAGCAGAAGAAGCGGTTGAACAAGCTATATCATGTCCACTACTTGAAGACGTTGATTTATCTGATGCGCGTGGTGTGCTTGTGCATATCGTGGCAGGTATTGATTTCAGTTGGGATGAGTACCACACAGTTGGTGATGCATTAAAACAATTTGCTTCTGAAGACTCGCAAAATATTATTGGTGTGACAGTTGACCCTAAATTAGACAGTGGTGAGTTACATGTTACTGTTATCGTGACTGGTATCGGTGAGCGTAAATCAGATTTAAGCGTTGTTAAAAATCCAACACTTGATGCGAAAAAAACACCAACTGAATCTGTTGAAAAAGCAGTTGAAACAGTACCTGTAGCAGAAACTGCACCTTTAAATAAAACAGAAGATAGTAATACTGAAACAGCCGAACCTGAAATAGTAGAGCCAATTGCTGAAGTTAAAGGTAAAACAAGTGCTGAGAGTTACCTCGATATACCTGCTTTTTTGAGACGTCAAGCAGATAATTAAAGTAGCGCAATATAAAACAGTTTGTGATGTTTATCACAAACTGTTACAATTTGGTAAAGATGCAATCGCAGTGGAGGTCATAACATGATTAAACAAAGAACATTAAAGAAAAGTGTAAAATCAACGGGTGTTGGTTTACATTCAGGGAATAAGGTAACCATCGAGTTGCACCCTGCTCCTGCGAATACAGGTATTGTTTATCGTCGTATTGATCTTGACCCTGTGGTGAGTTTTAAAGCACATGCTGAAGCTGTTCAAGAGACACTATTATGTACTTGTTTAGTTAATGAACAAGGTGAAAAAATTTCAACAGTAGAGCACTTATCAGCTGCACTAGCAGGTTTAGGTATTGATAACATTATTATTGATGTTGATGCACCTGAAATTCCAATTATGGATGGCAGTGCGAGTCCGTTTATTTTCTTATTGCAATCGGCTGGCATTGAAGAACAAAATGTAGCTAAAAAGTTCATTCGCATTAAAAAGACAATACGAGTAGAAGATGAGAAAGAAGGGAAATGGGCTGAACTGCATCCTTCTGATAATGGTTTTAGTTTAGATTTTAAGATTGATTTTGACCATCCTGTATTCGAAGGTCAAAACCAACACATTGAAATGCAATTTTCAGGTGATCTATTTGTTAAAGAGATCAGCCGAGCAAGAACGTTTGGATTCATGAAAAGTGTAGAGTATCTTCAATCTAACAATTTAGCCCTAGGTGCAAGTTTAGATAACGCGATTGGCCTTGACGAGTTTCGCGTTTTAAACCCTGAAGGTTTGCGTTACGAAGATGAATTTGTAAAACATAAAGTATTAGATGCGATTGGTGATTTATATCTTTCCGGGTATACGATATTAGGTCATTTAAAAGCATTTAAAACAGGACATGCGCTTAATAACAAATTGTTATGTGCTTTATTAGCTGATCAAGAAGCATTTGAAATGGTGACATTTGAAGAGCCTGTAAGTGAATCTCCAGTTCAGTATATTGAACCTGCATTTGTCACTGCTTAAAGCTTTTATATAATTCGACATTTATCTTCTATTTGAAAACCACTTTGTTAAAACAAAGTGGTTTTTTTTAATCTGCTAAAAATTATTCGCTTTTACCTGTTGAGAATTTGGCTAACGATTGTAGTGCTTTTTTTTAATTTTGGATCTGCATTTTCTGCAAGTGCTAAAAAAGAATCGGCAATATCTTTGCTCATTTTTTGTGCTCGTTTAGGGGCTGGCTTATTTTTTATTAATTTTGATGGTGTAACCTTTGCAAGTTCTGGATTTACTTTAATTTTAATATTCATAAGAGATGAATGATGTTGGCGTAATTCAGTTAATATCTCGCTTCGTATAAATTGTAATCGTTGTAGCCAAATGGAGGTAGAGCTTTCTATAAGCAATATCCCATTTTCAACATTTCCTATGCGACAACCACTGATATTGTGTTGTTTCAAAAGCCTTTGTAGTACTATATCCAACTTAGTTATAAGTGATGTGCTCTGCTGAAAGTGGTTCTTATTCAGTAACAATGCGATGGATTTAGGTTGTTTTTTATGTGTGGTCATAACAGCCATCAATAGTGAATTAGGTTTATGAGTATAACGGTTATTTATAATAGGAAGGAATCTAAACATAGCCTTTCTATCACAAGGTCGACATTTATTTTTGTCTGTATATTTACAGTGGCAATATTAATGACGAGTGCGTGGTTATTACAATCTCATTATCACCAACAACTGACATTACATAAAATTGAGTCATTAAAAGAAAGAAACCTGATTAAGCAGCAATATCTACAATCTCTTCAATCACAGACTAACCAACAAATGCAATCCTTAGCCCTTAAGATTGGGCAATTACAAGCACAAAGCCATCGTTTAAATAGTTTAGGTGAACGTGTTATTGAAAAATCAAACCTTCCAAAAGAAGAGTTTGAATTTAATTTAGATGAAAACATTCCTTTAGGTAGCCTGTATTATCCCGATCTACCACAAAAAATAGATCTTACATTATTAGAAAAAAGTGTAATGCAGATCTCATCTCAGCTTCAAAATAATCAAAATCAACTTCAACAACTTGAATTTACATTAAACAATCACCATCTGGTTAATGAACTATATATTTCTGGTCGCCCTGTTTCTGGCAAAGGTTCTTGGATATCTTCTTTATTTGGCACTCGTTCTGATCCCTTTACTGGGCGTTTAACCCGCCATCGTGGGGTTGATATTGCTGGTTACTCTGGAATGCCTATTATAGCTGCAGCTGCAGGTGTAGTAACAGCATCAGAAAAACGAAGTGGTTATGGTTTGATGGTTGAGATTAATCATGGTAGTGGTTTTATCACTCGATATGCACATGCTGAGTCATTACTTGTTGCCGTGGGAGCTGTTGTTGCAAAAGGTCAAGAAATAGCAGTAATGGGAAGTACTGGGCGCTCTACTGGACCGCATGTTCATTATGAAGTCATCAAAAATGGCCGACAAATAGATCCAGATTATTATATACATAGATTACCGAGCTAGAAGAAGTCGATTTCCAATAAATCTTCTGAGTT
>JAOFNL010000087.1 GCA_028041985.1 Psychromonas sp.
TATTAATTATTGGAAATAACGGCTCTTAATTCATTCAAGGCTTTCACTGAGAAACCTCTATCATAGAAATATAAGACTTTCCCTTTATCATCAATAAGTATGATGCGCGCATTGTTTGCATTTTCATTACCGGTAAATGCTTGCATTGTTTCTCCATCTTCATAGAGTGTGATCACACCTTTCCATAATTCTTTAGGTATGCCTTTACGCATACCATTATTAATTTGCGTTTCAAACATGCGAGGGAGCATTCCTTGTATTGCAGGAAGTTCATAAGCTGCAATATTTGTTTCTGTCATATCTAAGCCAATCAACCATCTGTCAATGTCGAATTGAGAATCTTGCTTATATCCCACTAACAATAAACTTAAAGAGGTATCAAACAATGCAGGTATGACAACTGATTCTTTTTCTAGTGTTTCACCGAGCATGTTTGGCAATATTGAACCGTTAACGTCTTTGTTTGGGTAGGTAGTGCTACAAGCACTAAGAAGGGCGGTAATAAATAATAGGCTTAATAGTTTCATTGCTTAACTCTCTTTTCATATTCAATAAATAAAAATCTGTTTACGCTCTATCCATTCAATACGTTAAAGAGAGTTATTGAGATCAGTCTTTTTACTCTGCTGTTTTGTCGAGTTTAAATTGATGAGTAAAACGTTGTTCCGAAGTGATTTTTTCTTCCCCTTTTAAGGCTGGCATAAATAATTCAGTGTCTACGAATCGTAAAATTTCATCGTCTAAAAGATTGTCGCCACTGGACTCTATTACTTCAGCATCTTTGGTTTTTCCACTCATCAATACCGTCATTTTAACCGTTACCACACCTTGTTTTTTTTCTGAAATAGCTGGTTCAGGGTAAATAGGTTGATTACCCGAAACAACAACAGCTTCTTGTAATTTTATTGCTTCAGTTGCAATGATAGGTTTCGGCACTGTTTTGGGTTTAAACGTTCGTTTTTCTTTAGCCTCTGTAGACGCTATTTGTTCATTGTTTTGAGGCTCGTCAACAACGACTGTTGTAATAGGTGCTTCGATAACGGCTTCTTCTATCACTACATTAGTCGCCACAGCCTGAGGTGTCGCAATGGGGGCTATTATTTTCTGCGCTGTTCTTTTTTCTGCAGTATCGAGTGTTGCTGTCAGTGCTTCTTTAGGTGGAGATTTTTTTGTAAATTTAGGTTTACTTATTTGCACTGGTTCTTCTGTCTCCTCTAAGGGGGCTTTTTTAGGAATTATTTGCGTGACCGAACTGTTTTCCTCTGGAACAGGTTCGGTGATAGGCAAGATTGATGCAATTGAGGTCTCTGCAGGTGGTGTATTCGCTTTAGCTATTTTTCGTTTCGCTATTTGTGCTTCTTTTGCGGCTAGAATACGTTGCGCTTCAATTTGAGCTGCAATTAATTCATCGTTAAAAATTTGCTCTTTTAGTATTGCATCGGCACTGACGTCATTATTTCTAATACTTTCTCTGTGCCTTTCTTTAGCTAGTAATAATGCAGCCACTTTTTGTGCATCTAATTTGTTTTTTTCCACGGCCACTACGTTATTTAATTGTTGTACTTGTATCTCTTCTTGTGAAGGGCGGGATTCTATTTGTTGCAACGTTGTTACGCGGTCAATAGGAGTAGTTTGCTCGGTAGATGTTAATTGCATATAAATGGCTTGCTCAGCGCTATTTTGTTGTGAGTTTGTATCTATCGGAGATTTATTATTGAAATAGAAGAACAAGCCATATAGGAATAGACTTATAACGATAAATGGAAAATAGCTACCGGAATATTTCATAAGTTATTGTATGCTCTGAGTAGTTGGTTGTACTGAAAATGCGACTTCATTATAACCAGCCGCTCTTAAATTATCTAATATCTGTAATGCAGTCCCTAGGTTTGATTCTTGATCGCCACGGATCAGTATCGGTATTCTGTAGATACTTTGTAATGTAATGACATGATCCATCAACAGTGCCTGATCGGTGTGATGATTGTTAATATATAATTCATTTTGAGCATCAATCTTAATGGTTAATACATCATTGGCTTGTTGCTCATTTTCACCTAGTTTTGGGATATCAATGCTAATGCTCTTTTGCACCGACACAGTTAACATGATGAAAATAAATAAAATGAGTAAGAGAAAAATGACATCGATTAAGGGCAATAACTCAATTCTTGCTGGTGCGACAAAACGGTGTTTATTTAATTTCATCGGTCGATTTCTCTAAGCCTGATTCAGAGCTTGAATTTTCATTCTCTTTGTTTGTTTTTTTGGTTTCTAATTTTATATGTTTGTATATAGAAGGTAATGCCTGATTATACATTTCAGCAATCGCCGAAGGGGTCGTGCGTTTGATACTCTCTCCATTAGGATGGATGCTTACATTGACCTCTCCAGTCTCTTCTGAAAACTCATAATGATAAGGCATTTTTTTCTGCTTAGAAACGGTTTCATTTTCAGCTTTTTCTTGTTTTTGGGCAATGTCACTGAGTTGATTAGTAATTAAACTTTTTTGTTGGCAAATATGATTAAATTCACTGCCTATGGTTTCCAAGTGTAATATCAACTTTTGAATGTGTGAGCGGAAAAAATTATAGGGTAATAAGGCCATTAGTGCGACAGCAAGCCCTGCTGCAGTTGTTATTAACGCTTGAGCAATGCCTCCTACTACGGCTGTTGGATTATCTACACCTTGTGCGCTTAGAATATTAAAAGATTCAATAATACCTAGTATTGTTCCCAAAATACCTAGCATAGGTGCCATCGTGATTATCGTATCTAATATAGATTGTCCTCGTGAAAGTAGACTAATTTGATTTTCCGCATAGGACTCCATTTTTTCTTTAGGCGAAAAAGGCAGTGCTTTAATACCAAATTCAAGCATATTTAATGCTGGGGTTTCTACCTTTTTACAGGCGAGTAAAGCTTCTGTTTTTTTTTGTTTATTTAAAGCGGAAAAACATTCTTGTATTGCGAATCTTTCTTTTTGCGAATAATAAAAAGCCCAAACAAATACTCGTTCTAACGTCACCATGGTGGAGAAAAAAGAAATTAATAATAATAACCACATAACCACACCACCTTGTTGAAACCAAAGTGGCATATTTTGAGTCATTAGCTCTAAGAATGATGGTTGAGTGATTGTCTTTTCGATACTCATTTTTAATGCTTCCTAGCAAGACAGGGGATAAATTGACTATGTTAACGATTAATAATAATCGGATCAAAGTTGTTACTGTAATTGCGTGCACTTTAACATAAAATTTAATTCTAAAAAGCAAGGACTGATGGATCCTGCTGAAGTGGTTTTAGGGGAAAACAGAGGTAGATTGGAATATCTAGTTAATACGTTGTATTGGCTTGATGTTGTCTAGTTGGATGTATTGTCCTTGTATGATGATATCCGCTTCAATATTAAAGCAATCTTTTAAGTTTTGCTTATTTAATACTTGTTCTGGTGAACCATCTCCAACAATACAGATTTTTCCTTGATTATCTTTCCCTAATAAAATTAAACGAGAGCAGTAACGTGCAGCTAAGTTCAAATCATGAATCGCAGTGATCGCTAACTTACCCTGTTGAGTTAACGTTTTAATTAAATCTAATGTTTCAAATTGATGGCAAATATCTAAGCTAGCGATAGGCTCATCTAATAAAATACATTCACATTGCTGTGCGAGTGCGCGGGCAATAATCACGCGTTGTTTTTCACCACCAGAAAGCTGATTGACTTTACGTTGTTGGAGGTGAGCAATATCAGTCGTTTGAATCGCTTGATTGGCGATCTCCTTGTCTTTGCTTGACGCTAATTGAAAAGGGCCTAAATAGGGATTTCGACCCATTAGAACAATTTCTTCAACGGTGAAGGCAAAAGGGAGTTCAAACGACTGAGGAACAAAGGCGATTTGTTTTGCTATCTCACGACGTTTGAGTTTCTTTAATATCTTCCCGTTAACTTCAACTGTCCCTTTTTTAACGTTTAATAATCCGAGTAATAATTTGAGTAGAGTACTTTTTCCTGCTCCATTAGCGCCAATTAAACCAATGAATTCACCTGCAAAGCAATCTACATTGATATCAGAAATTTGTGTGTTGATGTCATAAGCAAAGCTTAATGCTTTCCCAGAAAGTAATGGCTTTGTTTCTTGTTGTTTATTAATTGTTTCATTTACCATTAGTTAATCACCACACGTTGTTTGATTAATAAAAACAAAAAGAAGGGCGCACCAAGTGCTGCAGTTACCACACCAAGCGGTATGGCTGAGTTTTTGAAAAATAACGATAAAAATAGATCTGCACCTATTAAGGTAATGGCTCCGCCAAATAAACAAGCTGGCAATAGATAGCGATGAGAAGGTCCAAGGATTAAACGTAAAATATGCGGAACGACTAAGCCAATAAAACCAATACCTCCTACAACAGACACAGAAGCGCCTACCATAGCTGTCGTGATGATTAATAAATTACGACGAGTACGTTTTACATCAACACCAACAGATAATGCATGTTGTTCACCTAGCAATAATAGATCTAACGGTTTGCTGTAAAAAAGTAACAATATAAACCCACTAAAAACAACAGGTAAAATGATCAATACATGATCCCATGTTCTGCCATCTAAGCCTCCCATGGTCCAATAAATGATCATTCGCGCAACATCCCAATTGCTCAAGGATAAAGCCAATAATAAAGAGGTGGCAGCTACATTCAACGCGCTGATAGCAACGCCTGCGAGTAACAAAGTGGCAATATTTGTTTGTCCTTGATTAGAGGCGATACGATAAACAATGCTTAATGATATTCCGGCGCCAATAAATGCGAATAGAGGAATGATCCACGCTGACAGTAATGAAAATCCAAAATAGATGGCAATTACCGCTCCCAATGATGCGCCTGATGAAACGCCTAGTACTGATGGAGAAGCCAATGGATTACGAAACATCCCTTGCATGACCAAACCACATAGCGCAAGGCTCGCACCTGCAAACATGGCAATCAGTACGCGTGGTAAGCGCACATCAATTATGATGTTTTGCTGCCATTTAATAATGCTGTCTGAGACGTTAAAAAATTCAGCTTGAATAATGGTCAATACATTCGTTAATGCGATATCAACAGGGCCTTCTAATACTGCCAATAAGCCTAAGCTAATAAACATTAACAATAACAACATAATAAAAAGTTGTTTGCTGATCGCGCTATTTAACATATTGCGTCTCATCGTAGGTGATTATGCTAGGGTGTAATAAAGAGGCAATCGCTTCTACTCCTTTAATTCTATGCTGCGACACACTACGTAACCAAGTACCCGGTACGGCATAGACTTGATCATTTACAATAGCGGGAACATTCGCCCAAGCAGCTTTATTTTTTAGTATATCCACAGGAGTCCGTTCGTCACTGGATTGGTTGAAAACCCATTTATTCATGATAATTACATCGGGCTGTAATGAAATCGCCAACTCTTCACTGATTTTATGCTCTCCATTTGGAATTGCACCTTCGGCAACATTAATTCCACCAGATATTTCAATCGCTTCATTCATTAACGACTGTCCACCTACGCTATAGCCATTCAAGTCGTAATAGAGCACGCGAGGTTTTGGAAGATCTTTGATTTTTTGTTGAATAAAATTTAGTCGAGCTTGTAAGTTTTTAATTACTTTATCTGCTTGCATGGATGAACCTGTTACGGTTCCCACAACGCGAATATTGTTCATAATATCACTAAAAGAATTAAACTCACTCAAGCGAACTACTGCAATCCCACTTCGTAATAAATAGCGTACAGTTTCAGGGTTACTGTAAGAGGCAACAAAAACAAGGTCTGGCTGTAGGGCTAACATCGACTCTATTTCACCTTGTGTGCGCGGAATCGTTTCATCATAAAAACCTACTAAATTCGACAAACTCGGATAATCAATATATGAACTGACTGCAACTAAACGATCTGTGGAAATTAAATCTGCGAGAATATGGTCAGTTGCTAAAGTCGCAGATAAGATCCGTTGAGGAGGGGAGTTGATCTCGTAGGTTATACCTGTCACATCAATGAGCTGCATCGGGAAATGCTGGCTCGATATTTGTGTTGTTAAATTTCCTTGCCCTTTATCAAACAGCACAAAGAGTTTTTTATTGTATTGAATAAAAAGAATAGATAACGCCAATAAAAGGGTAAATAACAGTAATTTTAGATTGTTCATTTACCCTCCTAAATCATGGAATTAACGATAAAAAGCAATATTACATTTGTGCGCCAACAGTGAACATGTAAGTTCTTCCTGGTGGATTATATCCAGCTGCAAGAGGTTGTTCATTATCGGTTAGGTTATTCGCATTAAATCCAATATTAATGTGCTTCATGACTTGATAGTTAATTGCAAAATCGAGTAAATGGACTTCTTTTAAATCCCCTGAGTAACTCGTCGTACGCTCTCCCACATAGGTGTAAGTTAGCTTAGGTTTAATTGCGTTAGTGATATTGTATTGAAAGTTTGATGAACCTGACCATTTAGGCACGTTATTTAACTGCTCATCTGTGCTTTTATCAATACTTTCTGAGTATGCGCCTGCAATATCAAACATAAATTTGGTTGCATTATATTGCATATAAAGTTCGACACCTCGGATATTAACTTTACCAATATTGAATGGTTTATACACAGCCCAGCCATTGTCATCGATTTCTCCCGTATCAGCCCAATTAATTTTATTATCCAATGAACCTGTGTATAGGTTTAGCTTTACTGGAATAAATGCATGATTTGTATCGAAATTATGGGTTAATGATAGCTCTAACATTTCACCTTCTTCAGACTCTAAATCTGGATTACCACTGCCTGGCCAATAAAGATCATTGTACGAAGGTGCACTAAAAGATGTTTTATAGCTTAAGCTTGCTGTATCAAATAATGAAAACCCCGCTGAATAGGTTAATGCGTTACCAAAGTCAGAGTAGTGGTCATTACGCAATCCTCCTGAAATATTAAGAAAATCAGTCATTTCACCACTGAATGCCGCAAATAAAGCTGTTTGCTCTCGCTCGTCACCATTTTCATTAGACTTGAATTTTGAATGTATATATTCGCCACCGAAGTTAACTGCCGCTTTTTGCCACTCAGTGTTCAAATGAAGTTGTACTAAGGTTTCATTAGTTTTGTAATTGTCTTCATTTGTTGAATTATATTGCTCAGTTGTAGAATCCACTTCAGCCGTAGAAAGGGTAAACTCTGAAGAGAAATGGCTGTTAAATTGTTGTATATATTTACCCGTCAGTTGTACCGTATCTTGATAACTGTCTACTTTACCTGATTGGTTTATTTCTAAATCAGTGGTAGCGTTATTGAGGGCAAGTGAAAAACGATTTGTCTCTGTCACATAAGCTGCGTAAGTATTCATTGAGTAACTTTTATAGCCAAATTCATCATCAGAGGACTCAATAAAATCATAACCATCTGACTTATCTAAGTCTAACGATGTCATCAATCTAAACTTACCGAATTTATTGGCATACACACCACCAATACGTTGAGTGTTATCACTGCCTGCGCTGAAATTTAGTTGAGCATCCAGTGTTTCACCCGTTTTGGTTACGATATTAATCACACCCGTTAATGAATTAGAGCCGTATAAAGAGGCTTGTGCACCACGGATAACTTCAACTAACGCGATAGATTCCATTGGGATATTAGGAATATTTTGACTACCCAATGTTGTCGATGGGAAAGGGGCACCATTTAATAGATATAAAGTATATTCATCAGAAAGACCACGGTGGTAGTTGCTTGAATTGTGTTTTGAAGTACCTGAATTGGTGTGCACAAAACCAGGCGCATTTTCTGCAATAAGTTGGTCTAATGATTTATTAATATCGTCGTTATTCGGTACGATATTAATGACGGTATCACCGCTGTAGTTCTGCATCGTCGCATTCGGTGCGCTGTAGCCTTTAGTGATTAAAATATTTTTACGTTCATTGTTTTGGGCGTCTTGTTCACTTTCATTAGCAAATGTGTGTGCGCTGCATAAACTGAATATAGCAAAGGCTAAAGGGGTATAGCGATGAATAAGCATGTTTCTTCCTTGGATATTATGAGTAATGGAGAAAGCAGGCTAAACAGTAAAAATTAGGGGAGACCCTCTATAACAATCACTGAGCAGCAAAGACTTTCTTTGG
>JAOFNL010000088.1 GCA_028041985.1 Psychromonas sp.
ACAGCCATTTCACCAGAACTAACCATTTTAGAAATCGAAACGCCAGATTACATCATTTCAAGAGTAGGACGAAATTGGAAAAGTGAGCCTAATATAGGCATCTCCAGCATTCACCTTGAGCAGATTGTAAATAACTGGCAAACAACCTCTCTAGAGAGCACAAGCATCCAGGATATATCTCCTTCTGAATTTATAATAAAGTTCTTTGTGGCTGAACAACAACAGCCAATTATCATCCAGCTCCACCAGCAAGATAATGATCGTTTTATTTTACAAGTTGATGAAAAATTATTTTTATCGTTGCCTTCTGATAAGTTAGTTCAATTTTTGGGAAGATAAATTATCTTGAATTGAAGTTAACTAATTTTAACAATTAATATATTGTATTTAGTCATCAACTTGAATGACAAAGAGAAGAACATGCCAGAATTACCTGAGGTGGAAACAAGCCGACGAGGTATAAGCCCTCACATAATAAATCAAAAAATAACAAATATCGCACTGCGTCATCATCAATTACGTTGGCCGATCCCTGATAACTTACCTCTTTTATTAAAAAATAAAACATTGTTAAGTATTGATCGCCGAGCTAAATATTTGTTATTACGTTTTGAGAATGGCACGCTACTAATACACTTAGGTATGTCGGGTAGTCTTCGTATTTGTGAAATCGGTAGCGTTGCTCAAAAACATGACCATGTTGATTTTCAATTCCAACATTGTTTACTTCGTTATACCGACCCCAGACGCTTTGGCGCGATTTTATGGTTAGGACTTACCCCAGAAGAAAGTACATTGCTGAGTATTTTAGGGCCAGAGCCATTATCCGATGAATTCACCACAGAGATGCTTTATGAACAGGCCAAAAAACGCAAGGTGCCAGTAAAACAATTGATTATGGATCAAAAAATAGTAACCGGTGTCGGTAATATATATGCAACAGAAGCATTATTTAATGCGGGTATTAGCCCTATTAGGGCAGCAAATAATATCAGCTTAAAACGCTACCAATTATTAGTCGATGCGATTAAAAAGATATTAGAAGAGGCTATAAAACAAGGAGGAACGACACTTAAAGACTTTGTAGGCGGAGATGGAAAGCCAGGTTATTTCCAGCAAACATTACACGTATATGGAAAAACAGGACTGTTATGTCCAAACTGCCAAACACCACTAAGCTCAGTCAAAATAGCGGCTAGAAATAGTGTTTATTGCCAACAATGCCAACATTAATTATTTTGCTTTAAAAATAATTAACGCTTTATGAAGGTGTTTTTTTAATCAACGCTTCTTTTACACATTGAGGCGCTAATTGGCTGATATCACCTTGATGCTTAAAAACTTCCTTGACGACTGTTGAAGATATAAATCCAGTCTGCGCTCGTGCTGGTAACAATATTGTTTCTAACCCTGTATTCAAGGTGTGGTTAACTTGTGCCAACTGAATCTCATAATCAGCATCAGTAGCGCCTCTAATTCCCCGCAATAAAGCCTGTGCTTGATGTGCGATAGCAAAATCCACTAACAATCCGCTAAAAGGTATTACTTCAACACCTTTAAGATGGCTAGTTGCTGCTTCCAATAAATCACAACGCTCTTGTAAGTTAAATAACGGCTGTTTACTAGTATTGATAGCAACGGCAACAATCACACGCTCCGCGATCAAACTAGCGCGTGTGATTAGGTCAAGGTGCCCATTAGTAACCGGATCAAACGAACCAGGGAAAACAACAGTGTGCATTATTACTCCTATGCAATAATGTAATTATAAATACTAAATGAAGTAATAATTACCATTTATTATTTGGTAATGGCTTTTTTCATATCCACAATCTCTTTTTTTGAAGAGGATGCATTCCAGTAAAAATCTACCCATGGGGCTTCACCAAAATCACGAAAGCTCGCTTTTGGAAACTCAAGAGATAAATGATTATCTTCAAACTTATAAACTGAAGCTCCAATCTCCACATCACTTGCCAACCAAAAACAAACAAATCCAAAAAAAGCATACAAAAGCAACTTAAACATAGTTATTTACCATTCCATTAATTAATAATTATCACGATTCATCTTATTGACTGGATCAACTTAAATTTGTTTCAAACTAACACTAATTTACATGAATATTAATTGATTAAATAAGAAACAACAAAAACAACAACTTAAAATAAATGCCAAATTAAAATCACAAAACATCTTTTAAGCCATCCGTTTTTAGTCTACCTTTTAAAAAAACATCAGAGGGGTACTGCCATGTTTTATGTTAAAAATAAGTTTGATGAATTAATTAAGAGCACGTTAGTAACACTTTCATTATTCACCTTGTTCGACATAATCAGTGAAGGTTATCGCCCATACCACAATATTTTTATTAGTATCATACTGTTAGGGTTTATTAGTCGTACGCTTTACAAACGCATCTTACAACATCATTGAAACCTAACAAGGTTACTTTATTTAAAAGTAACCTTTTCTCCCGATTGTTTAGTAATTGCAGCAGACAAAAAACTTAGAAATTCATTTCCGCTTCGATCATCAATCCATAAACCATCTTTATAATCATAATGGTGACCATTTTCTAACGTTGCTAACCACACTTGATGTAATGGTTGTTGACGATTAATAATTAACTTAGTTCTGTTTTCAAATTCTAATGTTAATAATCCACCATTTTGGTCATAATCGATGTCTGCACCTGAATCTTCTATATTATCTTCAATTTTTTGATACAAGCTATCTGCTAGTTCAAGAAATTCGCTATCCGTCATTTACTTCTCCTTTGCTTTTTAACCGTGAAATGCGATTATAGAGGGCTAAAAATATTTGACTAGGATAAGGTATGAAAAATCTTAATTTATCGTTCATAGCCCTAATTTTTTCAAGCCTATTAATAGGTTGTGGGATGAAAGGCCCTCTTTATAAAGCCGATCCTCAAGTAGAACAGAAACAACAAGCTGTAGATAAAACAGAAGCAAGTAACGTCGCTGAGACTAAGCAATAAAAACACTAGACTATACATTGCCAAAAACAGCAACCATAACGAATAAATTACATAATAAAAAAGGATTTAAAATTGGATCATTTTAATTATCATGCCGATGGCCGTCTATTAGCAGAAGACATTGCGATTGAAGACATTATTAAAAAATCAGGCACACCAGCTTATATCTATTCTCGTGCAACGATTGAACGTCACTGGAAAGCCTTCGATCAAGCGGCAGGCGCTCATCCTCATTTAATTTGTTACGCTGTGAAAGCTAATTCTAACTTAGGCGTACTAAACTTAATGGCTCGTTTAGGTTCTGGATTCGATATTGTCTCTGTTGGTGAATTATTGCGTGTTATTCAAGCTGGTGGCGATCCTAAAAAAGTTGTTTTTTCTGGTGTAGGTAAAACTGAAGTAGAAATATCAACAGCATTACAAGCAGGTATTCACTGCTTTAACGTTGAATCAATTTCTGAGTTATACCGAATTAATGAAGTGGCTCAATGCTTAAATAAAAAAGCGCCTATTTCAATTCGTATTAATCCTAATATTGATGCTGGTACGCATCCTTATATCTCTACAGGACTTAAAGAAAATAAGTTTGGTATTGAAATAGAACAAGCATTAACTGTTTATAACCTTGCCAATGAATTACCTTTTTTAGAAGTTAAAGGTGTTGATTGTCATATTGGTTCTCAATTAACTGAAATATCTCCATTTTTAGAAGCATTAGACAAACTATTAATTTTAATAGACGAGCTAGCGGCACAAGGAATTGTCATTCAGCATTTAGATTTAGGTGGTGGTTTAGGTGTGCCATATAATGGAGAAACTCCGCCAGAGCCAGCACAGTATATGCAAGCGCTTATTGAACGTATGGGCGATCGTCAATTAAAACTTATTTTTGAACCTGGACGTGCCATTATGGCAAATGCTGGAATTTTAGTAACTAAAGTAGAGTTCTTAAAATTAAACGACCATAAAAACTTTGCCATTGTAGATGCTGCAATGAATGATTTAATTCGCCCTGCCTTATACAGCGCATGGCAAAATATTATTCCATTAAATAACAAATTGAACGATCCAGAGCAACGACCAAATCGTGTCTACGATATAGTAGGCCCTATTTGTGAAACAGGTGACTTTTTAGGTAAAGAGCGTGAATTGACCATCGCAGAAGGCGATCATCTAGTGATTCGTAGTGCAGGAGCTTATGGCGCAACAATGAGTTCAAACTATAACTCTCGCTGCCGTCCTGCTGAAATCATGGTTGATGGTGATAAAGCTTTTGTTGTTCGTCAACGTGAAGAGCATATTGACTTATGGCGCGGTGAGCACGTTTTACCTTAGTTAAAACTTACGCTGTACATCTGGGGAACAAATGTTCCCTACTTTAATAAGTTTTATTGGTAAAAGTAGAATTAAGATGAATATTGAGTTTTCTAAAATGCATGGCTTGGGTAATGACTTTATGGTTATTAACAATGTCACACAAAATGTCTTTCTATCTAAGGAGATGATTTGCAAATTAGCGGATCGTAACTTTGGGATAGGTTTTGATCAATTACTAATGGTTGAACCACCTTACGATCCTGACTTAGATTTTCATTATCGCATTTTTAATGCAGATGGCAGTGAAGTAGAGCAATGTGGTAATGGTGCACGTTGTTTTGCTCGCTTTGTTAAATTAAAAGGTTTAACCCATAAACGCGTTATAAACGTGAGTACGGCAAAAGGTAAAATCCAACTTAAAATAGAACAAGATGGCAACATTATCGTCGATATGGGTAAACCTATTTTAGAGCCCGCTAAAATTCCTTTTGAAGCTCAAAAAGAAGAAAAAATTTACATACTCCGTGTAGAGGATCACACCGTGTTATGTGGTGTTGTTTCAATGGGGAATCCTCATTGCGTTGTATTAGTTGACGATGTAAACACCGCTCCTGTTGAAACACTAGGTCCACTATTAGAAATGCATGAGCGTTTTCCAAATAAAGTTAATGTTGGTTTTTTACAGATAATCGATAGCGGCTTTGCAAAACTGCGCGTTTGGGAACGCGGAGTAGGTGAAACGTTAGCTTGTGGGACAGGTGCTTGTGCGGCGGCTGTTGTTGGCCAATTACAAGGTAAATTAGATACTCACTGTCGTATTGAACTTCCAGGAGGAGAATTAAGGTTCTTCTGGCAACCGGGACAAAGCGTCCGTATGAGTGGGCCTGCTGAGTTTGTATTTGATGGACAAATTCAAATATAACGAGCTATTGCATAACTAAAATAATAAAAGTGCATATAAGTGTAAGATAAATTCAAACCATTCATGCACTTTTTATTTGAGATTTAACATGACCCAATTATCAGTAGATATTCAACGTTATTTATCTCATATTGCCAGTCAACGAGGCCTCAGCCCTGTTACCATTGAAAACTACCAACGTAATCTCAATGAGTTTATTACATTGTTAGAGGTCAAAGATATTCAAACTTGGCAAGATTTAGATACTCATCAAGTACGCTTACTCGCTAAACAACTACACCAAAAAGGGATTAAAGCGCGGTCTATTGCCACCAAACTTTCTGCTTTACGCTCTTTTCTTGAATACCTAGTCAAAAATGACCAATTAACCTTTAATCCTGCAAAAGGGGTTTCTGCTCCTAAGCTAGATAAACCACTACCTAAAAATATCAGTGTTGACGATATGGATCAGCTATTAGATATTGATGAAAACGATCCTCTTGCTGTTCGAGACCATTGTATGATGGAATTAATGTATTCATCAGGGTTAAGGCTAAGCGAGCTAGTTGGCATTAACTTACAAGATATAAAACTATCAGAAAAAGAAATAATGATAACAGGTAAAGGAAGCAAGCAACGTCTATTACCAATTACTAAAACAGCAATCGAAACCATTAAAACATGGCTAAAAGTCAGATCGGATTTTGCAGAACCCAATGAAAACGCACTCTTTTTATCTAAGCAAAAAAGACGTATTTCGGCACGTAGTGTACAAATGCGAATGGAAAAATGGGGGTTACAACAATCTTTACCTAGCCATGTAAATCCACATAAATTGCGCCATTCTTTTGCTACTCATATGCTCGAATCGAGTGGAAATTTACGAGCAGTACAAACCTTATTAGGCCACGCCGATCTCGCAACCACACAAATTTATACACATTTAGATTTTCAACATTTAGCAGAAGTGTATGATAAAGCTCATCCTCGCGCTAAACGTAAAAAAGAATAGACAGGACAGTAAATGAAATTTTATAAGCCATTACGCCCCTTCAAAGCAATCAGTTTCGATTTAGATGATACTTTATATGATAACCGTCCAATCATAACGAAAGCAGAAGTTGATTTTCTAACTTACTTAACTATGAACTATAAAGAACTTGAACAGTTAGATAAAAAAAAATGGGATCTATACAAAACGTTATTATCTAAAGAAAATCCAGAGCTAGTGCATGACGTATCCAAATGGCGAAAAGAGATAACTAAACGTGTCATGGTGGTGTACGGTATTACCATGGTTAACGCCATTAAATATTCAGAAACTGCTTTTCAAAAATTTATCATGTTACGCAGTGACTTTACCGTGCCACAAGAAAGTATTAAATTACTTGAAGCACTCGCATTACATTATCCAGTCATTGCTATTACGAATGGCAATGTAGATGTAAAACAGATCGGTCTACATGACAAGTTTAAGTTTGTTCTTAAAGCTGGAGAAGGATTAAATAGCAAACCTCACATAGATCTTTTTCAAAAAGCAGCAAAACAGTTAAATATAGAAGTTAGCGATATTTTACATGTAGGTGATCATTTAAATACGGATGTATTTGGGGCACAAAATAATAATGCCCAAGCTGTATGGTTTAACCCTGAAAATTCAAACTTAGATGATGCAAAACTCTTACCCAGTGTTGAAATGTCTGACTTACAATACTTACTAAAAATTTTATAGTGTTACCCTTCTTCAATAATTATCTATACCCAAATATGGATTATTCACATTTATCCTATGTTTCGGTATAGTGCTTACCTACTGAATAAATAAACAGGCTTTTTATGGACGTATCTTACCTTATCGATGATTTAAATGATCATCAACGCGCAGCCGTTTCGGCACCAGAGCAAAATATGCTGGTATTAGCAGGTGCAGGTAGTGGTAAAACACGAGTTTTAACCCATAGAATTGCTTGGTTAATGCAAGTTAACCACATTCCAACTTATGGTATTTTAGCAGTAACTTTTACAAATAAAGCCGCAAAAGAGATGCGAAGCCGAATTGCTGATATTTGTCCTCAGCACATTGGTAGCATGTGGATAGGCACCTTTCATGGTATTGCACACCGTTTATTACGCTTACATTATCAAGAAGCCAAACTACCAGAACAGTTCCAAATAATTGATAGTGATGACCAACAAAAAATGGTCAAGCGTATTATTAAAAGCCTAGATTTAGATGAAAAATACTACCCTCCCAAAGAACTGCAGTGGTATATCAACGATAAAAAAGATGAAGGCTTACGAGCTAAACACATCGATCCTGGTTATAGCCTACAAGAGAAACAACGCTTACAGGTATATCAAGCTTATGAAACAGCTTGCCAACTTGCAGGCCTAGTTGATTTTGCAGAACTTCTATTAAGAGCGCATGAATTATTATTAAACAATGCTGCATTATTAAAGCATTACCAAGAGCGTTTCCGTCATGTTTTGGTAGACGAATTTCAAGACACCAATAAATTACAGTATGCATGGCTAACGCTATTAACCGATAACGATAATTTCTTAACAATTGTTGGAGATGATGACCAATCTATTTATGGCTGGCGCGGTGCGGATATTGAAAACATACAACGGTTCTTAAAAGAGAAAAAGTCACCAGTAACTATTCGATTAGAGCAGAACTATCGGTCTACTGGTAATATTCTAAAAGCATCAAATCAACTCATTCAAAATAACAGCGACAGATTAGGTAAAGAACTTTGGACCAGCGGTGAAGATGGCGAGCCAATTTCAATTTATAGCGCATTCAATGATTATGACGAAGTACGATATGTCACCAGTCAATTACAAACGTGGAAGAATGCAGGTAATAAACTAAGTGAATGCGCTATTTTATATCGAAGTAATGCACAATCCCGTTTATTTGAAGAACAATTGATGGCGCA
>JAOFNL010000089.1 GCA_028041985.1 Psychromonas sp.
AGGATTTCGTTTCTTTTATTAAGTGTTTTATCGCCAAAACAGGATGTTTAAATAACATTTTAGGCCCAGCATAACGCATAATTAATCTAGCTTGCTCTCTTCTTTCGGGTTTATAACAATGAATAGGGCACTTTTTACAAGCCGGTTTACTCTCTCCATAGACACAGCGATCTAATTTTTGCTCTGCATGATCAACTAATGCTAGGCAATCAGTACATAAAATAGCATTAGCATTATCTATATGGTGAGCGTTGCAATATATTGCAGCCATAACTGAAATTGTTTTTAACTCTATAGCCAAATTTTTCGATAATGTAATTGTTCTATTTGATGCCTTTAATTTTTTAGATTCATTTTGCATTGTTAACCTTTATGAATATAACTAAACCATGTTCAGTGACTCGTAAATAACGTAGAATATTTATTATTATTCAACAGCAGAGCTAATACATTGATTGCTTCATTCTTTTCCCCAACAGGTGCTCTAGCCAATATTTTACCGCATTTTATTGGACGAACGTCTCAAGTGAGCATGGCTGAAGCTGTTGATTTAGCAATCAAACAAAAAAGCTCATTAGTAGTAGAAGCTGAAACAGGCACGGGTAAAACGTTTGCTTATTTAGCACCCGCGTTACTTAATCTCGATAAAAGTTTAGGCCATAAGGTAATTGTATCTACAGGTAGTAAAGCGTTACAAGAGCAATTGTATCTTAAAGATCTTCCTTTATTAATCAAAGCGACTCACTTCACAGGTATCTGTACTTTATTAAAGGGACGTAATAATTATCTCTGCGTAGAGCGTTTAAATCGTTACATGCTAGAAACTCGATTTAAACAACCCAATTTGCATACTGAATTAGTCGCAATTAAAGAGTGGTCAGTTAGAACGGTGACAGGTGATATCGCTGAAGTTGATGATTTACCAGAAGATGCAATGATTATTCCTTCCATTACAAGCAGCAACGATAATTGCTTAGGAAAAGAATGTCCAAGTTTCGATGATTGTTTTGTGGTTAAAGCGCGAAGCAAAGCAATGGATGCAGATGTCATTGTTATTAACCATCACCTATTTTTTGCCGATCTTGCCGTTAAAGAAACTGGATTTGGTAAATTAATTCCTGAGGCTGATACCTATATTTTTGATGAAGCGCACCAACTGCCTGATATAGCGAGTCAATATTTTGGTGAAACGCTGTCGAGTAAGCAATTAATTGAATTAGCTAAAGAAATTGATTTTGTATATCGTACAGAACTAAAAGAAGCAAAACAAATGGCTAAAGCTGCTGAGCAACTGCGAGCTGCTGCTTTAGATTTTAGATTAGCTTTTGCAGTAGAAAAGGGATCTGGAAGTTGGCGAGATAAAAGCAAAGATCGCGCGATGCAAATGCATGTTACTCGTTTGCGTCAAGTACTTGATTTTTTGAAACAAGTACTCACGGAACGTTTAGGGAAAAGTGAAGTATTGGATCATTGCTTTGAAAAAATAAGTCAGTACAGTCTTTTGTTTGAACGTTTGAATAATACACATGAAAGTGGTTTTAGTTATTGGTATGAATGTACTCAACAACATTTCTCTTTAAATATTACGCCTCTAAGCGTAGCGACGAGATTTCAAAGTGAATGCGCTAAGAAACAAGCAAGTTGGATTTTTACTTCAGCAACATTATCTGTGAAAGGTGAGTTCAAACATTTCAACAATTTATTAGGCTTGAGTAATTCCGTTTGTTTACAGTTAAATAGTCCTTTTGATTATGCCACTCAAAGCTTGTTTGTTGTTCCTCGGTTATTACCTGAACCAGGTACACCAGGGTTAGCGATTAAATTAGTGCAAACATTAACTCCCATAATACAAGCAAGTAAAGGCCGTTGTTTCTTTTTATGTACCAGCCATTCAATGATGAATCAACTGGCACAAGCTTTTAGAGAGTCGTTAACTTTTCCTGTTTTATTACAGGGAGAAAAAAGCAAACAAGCTTTACTCGATGAATTCACCACGCACGGTAATGCTTTACTAGTTGCGACCGGTAGTTTTTGGGAAGGTGTTGATGTGAGAGGGCAAGCCTTATCCTGCGTCATTATTGATAAAATTCCATTTGCATCTCCAGAAGAGCCTTTATTAAAAGCACGGATGGAAGATGCAGAGCTTAAAGGCGGTGACCCATTTTTTGATGTTCAACTTCCGCAAGCAGTGATCACGTTAAAACAAGGTGTAGGAAGACTCATTAGAGCAGAGCAAGATAAAGGCGTGTTAATTGTCTGTGATACACGATTAGTTAGTCGTAAATATGGCAATCTGTTTTTGAATAGTTTACCTTGCATGCCACGTACTAGAGATTTAGATAAAGCCATCGATTTTTTGAAATTGATCGAATAAAATATCCCATTCAATTTATTATTAGCAAGTTAAATTCAATTAATAATTACTACAATAGGTTAGCTATGACAACTCCATTAAATATTTTGTGTATTGATTCTTCGACAGAAGCTTGTTCAGTTGCCTTGTTAACCAAAAATACTTCAGTGCATAAACGCTTTATGTTAGCACCTAGAGAACATACACAAAAAATATTACCAACTGTTGATGAAGTGATCAATGAAGCAAATTTAAACTTGTCTGATATTGATGTCATTGCCTATGGTCGCGGTCCTGGTAGTTTCACTGGTGTACGAATTGGGATTAGTATCGCTCAAGGCTTAGCATTTGGTTTAGAAAAAAAAATGGTAGGAATATCGACATTACAAGCGATGGCTGAGCAAGCTTTCTCAGAGAAAAATTGTAAAAATGTGTATGCGGCTATTGATGCTAGAATGGGTGAGATTTACTATGCTCATTACGTTTTAAATGAAGGCATAATGCAATTACAAGATGATGAAGTTGTTATTAAACCTGAAGAGTTAATTCAAAGCTTAACTGAAAAACAACATAAAATAGATAGCCAGAGTGTTTTGGTCGGTACAGGTTGGTCCGAGTATTCAGATTTATCGACTTACTTTTCTAAAGCAGATAAATCCGACATTCTTTATCCAGACGCTGCTTTTATGTTAAAAATTAGTGCTAAATTAGTAGAAGAAAATAGGTCGGTAGAGCCTGAATTAGCAACACCCGTTTATTTACGTGATACTGTCACATGGAAAAAACTTCCTGGTCGTGATTAATTGACTATAATAAAGAGACTTAAGCGGATTCATAAATATATTTTGGATGAGATATGGCCATTTCTAATAACGTAACAATGACAAACTCCCCGATTAGAACGGGAAATTTGTCGCAGGTTAAAAAAAATGAGCAAACCTCAGATAATAACAGTTCGATTTCTTCTGTTAATAATAAAGCAAGCGTTGAAAAATCAGATAATACAACATTTTCAATGGTGCTTTCTAAACAACAACAGGACACAATCAACGATACAATTGGCTATGACCAACCTTCTGCCAAAGAGCGTGGCGCGGTTGATGCTTATCGTCAAGTTGCCACACAAGAAAAAAGAGAACAAGTCATGGATAGTATGAGTTTTCATTTTGTAGTCTAGCGCTACTATTCCTATACACTTATTTAGTTAGTTATTAAGGCCAGTATGTTCCGAATTGTATTAATCATTGTTACTTTATTGCTCCCAATTAAACTCATCGCACAATCCTATCCAATTCTATTATCACAATCAGAAATAGAAACTTTGGCTAACTTAATTTGGGAAAATGAAGGAGCTGGCAGTAATGAAAATTTAACTGTTTGGAATAGAAATGAAAACTTCCCTTCACTTGGAATAGGGCATTTCATTTGGTACCCCACAGAACAAAAAGGGCCTTATATTGAACAGTTTCCACAGTTTATTAATTACTTAGTTGCTAATAAAATTATTTTACCTGATTGGTTAATTCAACAAAAAACAGCTCCATGGCAAACTCGCGAGATTTTTTACGATGAATTCAATGGTGTGCAATTAACTCAACTAAGAAAACTAATGCAAGATACTGTTTCGTTACAAGCTACATTTATTATCAAACGATTAGAAAAAGGTATTCCTGACATTTTAAATGCGAGTACTGAGCAAGAAAAAATAAAAATAAATAAAAGTTTATCCTCATTAACATCATCCCCGGAAGGTATTTTTGTTTTATTAGATTACATTAATTTTAAAGGGGAAGGTATTTCCACTAAAGAGCGATACCAAGGTTATGGATGGGGGTTGAAACAAGTGTTATTAGCAATGCCAGATAATAGTGAAAATCCAATTTTAAGCTTTGCATTATCGGCGGATGAAATGTTAACTAGACGAGTAAAAAATGCGCCTAGAGATGAATTCAACTGGTTAAAAGGTTGGAGAGTAAGATTATATAAATATCCATTATTAGAAATTGAATAAACTACGTCTCCATATCAATTAATAAGAATAAACATAAAGGCTGTGTTAAATCATTTTTTCAGTCTTTTGTTGTTTTTACAGTATTGATTTAGTCACTTTTTAGATACAATGATAAAAACTTCCATCAACTGATTCTTTATTAATAATTAAGGTCTTACTATGTTATATCGCATTATGCGTAGCTTTTTATTTATGCTCAATCCTGAAAAAGCGCACGATTTTTCAATTAAACAACTTAAATTGACTCATGGTACGGTATTAGATCTTTTTTATCGCCAAAGAGTACATCAAAGACCCGTTGAGGTTATGGGATTAACGTTTCCAAATTCATTGGGGCTGGCAGCTGGCTTAGATAAAAATGCTGAATGTATTGACGCTTTTGGTGCAATGGGGTTTGGCCACATTGAAGTAGGTACTGTTACACCTGTTGGGCAACCTGGCAATGCATCTCCTCGTATTTTCCGTGTATTAGAAGCTGAAGGTATTATTAACCGAATGGGATTTAATAACCATGGTGTAGATAGCTTGATTGAAAACGTCAAAAACAGTAATTTTAAAGGTGTGATTGGCATTAATATCGGTAAAAATATAAACACTCCTGTAGAGCAAGGTAAAGAAGACTATTTAATTTGCATGGATAAAGTTTACCCGCATGCGGGTTATATTGCGGTTAATATTTCTTCTCCAAATACTCCAGGATTACGCTCATTACAATATGGTGAAGCACTAGACGATTTATTAGCTTCATTAAAAGAACGTCAAGAAGCACTAGCAAAAAAACATGAGAAATATGTTCCTATTGCGTTAAAAGTTGCTCCCGATTTATCTGATGAAGAAATTGAATCAATTGCTCAATCTTTGCTTAAATTTAAGATAGATGGCTTAATAGCAACAAATACAACACTTGACCGTGACATGATCAAAGGTATGTCACATGCTTCAGAAGCGGGTGGTTTAAGTGGACGTCCGGTGCAAAGTAAAAGCACTGCAGTGATTGCAAAATTTTCAAATCATTTAAAAGGGCAGATACCTATTATTGGAGTTGGTGGTATTGATAGCGTTATTTCAGCTAAAGAAAAAATTGCTGCCGGAGCGAGTTTAGTACAAATTTATTCTGGTTTTATCTACCAAGGTCCACCACTTGTAAAAGATATTGTTAACAATATTTAAACAGTAGCATTTAAAATATTGTGTAGAAGTACTACCATATAAGAATAATATTTATTTACCCGTTATCACTCAAGGTGCAACATAAGAGGGTTGCTTCACCGCTTACCCTCTTGGGCGTTAGCTTGAAAATCAATTCTGCGTAGTTGTAACCTTCTACTTGGACTCGCCATTGTCATCATGTTTCGCCTTGATCTGGAGTCCCTGCTAACGACTGTTCAAAGTATCTTGAACGAAAATGGGTATAATCGTATTTAATTAAACATATACGCTAGCAGTTCTAGGATAAATATGTTTTTAATTTAATAGAAATGCAATAATAATATTTTTGATAAAAATCCCAATTCATTATTGTGATACTTGTTAGCATTTTAAATATAGATGCTAATTATCAAATATCTAAAATTGTTTAACTATTTTTTAATAGGATATAATGATGGATTTTATTCCAAAAGCAGATTGGAAATGGGTTTATGACCACAAACAAAGTAACTTATCTGTTGTAGATAGAGACCGTATATTTCCCCTTGTTTACCAATCTAGTATGTTGCGTTTGCGTGAAAGTCAATCAGTATCTTTTACTGTCGAAGATGTGACTCGATATATCGAATTATTTGAAAGCACAACATTCAGTGATATTGAAGAATCATTACGTTGTAAAACAATTTTACACTTACTGGCTATTGAACTCTTTCATAAACCCATCATGCCTAAAAGTTGGTTATTTCAAACAGTTGATGCCCCTAAACAAAGATACCATTATGGTGAGCTTGTCATGTTAACGACATCAGGAATTCCTGAGTCCGCAAAATATATGGTATTAGAGCAACAAGATAATTTTTGCTTATGCATGTTGTTCGATGAAAGTCACGTATTTCCAAATAACAAAGAGTTCAAACAATTTGAGATTGTTAAAGTAAGCACTGATAAACTGATACCATGCCTTCAAGTCGAGCAAGATGATTGTTTGTTTATTTCCAATGCAGTATAGGTTTTATGGTTATCTTGATCTAACTTTAACAAGTTTATCGCCCCAATAAATTTGATTGTTCAATGAATATATAAGCACCACTTGTGCTAATTAACGAATAAAAATTCAGTTTTGATGTTAATTTATGCACTTATTTATCTTTAATATATTCTATCTTGCTATTTCATTATTCTACCACGACTTGTATTTGCAATTTGTAATAGATATAAAGAATCAATTTATCTATTAGAAGGCTTCCTATGAGCACAGACACACACGTTTCAAATCGATGGTCGAGTCGATACGCATATATTTTAGCAGCAACAGGCGCCGCAGTAGGCCTTGGTAATATTTGGAAATTTCCTTATATTATGGGGGAAAATGGTGGTGGAGCATTTGTTTTAGTCTATTTACTATGTATTTTATTTATCGGAATTCCAGTAATGATGGCTGAAGCGGTGATTGGTAAAAGGGGGCGATCTACGCCTGCTAATGCTGTTGCACATTGTTCTACTGAGTCAGGTCATTCATCACACTGGTCTATTGCAGGTTCAACGGGGGTGCTTTCTGGTTTTTTAATTCTAAGTTTTTATGTTGTTATCGCTGGATGGGCGGCTGCTTATGTCTATTTTGCTGGCTCTGGAGAATTAAGTGCAGCTGCAGCGAACCCTGCAACACATACTGAATCGATTAAAGCACTTTTTATTGGTTTAATTACGAGTGTTAACCAACTATTAATATGGACAAGTTTAATTGTAATAGCAGTAATTTTTGTCATCTCTAAAGGAGTTAAAGGTGGATTAGAAACCGCTGTCACTTACTTGATGCCTGCTTTATTAGTTCTGCTTGTAGGTATTATGTTTTATTCGGCCATTGTTGGTGACTTTGCCGCTGCATTTTCTTTTATGTTTAGCGTTGATTTTTCCAAGTTAACCATCGAAGGAGTGTTAGTTGCCTTAGGTCATGCCTTTTTTACTTTGAGTTTGGCTTCTGGGATCATGATGATGTATGGTGCTTATCTACCTGAGGGTGTCTCCATTGCTAAAACGTCCATAATGATTGCTGTTGCTGATACGATTGTTGCACTTGTTGCAGGCCTTGCTATATATCCCATCGTGTTTGCTACTGGTTTAGAAGCGACAGCTGGTCCTGGGCTTTTATTCCAATCGTTATCTATTGCGTTTGGTAACATGCCATTTGGTGATTTAGTTGGAACTTTATTCTTTGTGATGATAGTTTTTGCTGCTTTCACATCGGCTATTGCATTGCTTGAGTCTACCGCAGCTTATTTAGAAGAAAGACAAGGGTTATCACGGACCAAATCTGCAGTCATTGCAGGTCTAGGTATTTGGTTATTATCGTTATTAACTATTTTCTCATTTGCAGGGGCAGAATGGACCAAGCTCTCTTTTGGCATGGGGGGAGATATTTTTGAATTCTTAGATTACATCACCGCTAATATTATGTTGCCACTGGGTGGTTTATTGATCTCTGTATTTGTAGGTTGGGTCATGAATAATGAGATTGTAAAAGAAGAGTTAAACTTAAAGGAATGGCAATTTATTACTGTTATCACCCTATTACGTTGGGTTGCTCCAATTGCTATTTTATTTGTTTTTGCAAATTCAATAGGGTTACTAAAAGTCTTTGTC
>JAOFNL010000009.1 GCA_028041985.1 Psychromonas sp.
AACGCTGCGATCATACCAAAAACGAGAAGTTCAGGCTGATCCATGAAATAGGATACATCAATAATCCCTTTTCGAATGGTTGACGTTACTTCTCCGCCAGCCAAATAAGCGCCAGCAAATTCAAAAATCATTGCGATAATAATCGCTTGTTTAATGGTTAATGCTTTTGAACCAACAGAAGTACCCATTGCATTTGCAACGTCATTTGCACCTATACCCCAAGCCATTAAAAAACCAACCGCGCCGGCAAAGATGACTAGCATGCTTCCGTATGTATTTAAAATTTCCATAATGAATCCTTAGAGCTAAGATCTAGCTAGAATGAGTTCTAACTGTGTGCCGACTAATTCAGAGTGATCGGCAAGACTACCTATCCATTCTAAAATCTTATATAAAAACATCACATCAACAGGTTTGTAATTATCTTCAATCTCTAAAAGATGGTGACGCAGCTTGATCTGTAATGAGTCAGTGTCATCTTCAATTTGTTCAAGCACTTCGATCATATTAGTCACGATATCTACTTCACGTCCTCTAAAGCCCGTTTCAAGCAGTTCATCTAATTCATCAATGGCAGTTTTAGCTTGTTGGACAGCATCGATACTACGCTGTACATAAGTCATAAAATTAACAAATATTTCACTAGGGATTTTCAACTTGCGTCCATACATACGTCCTGCAATATCTTTGACTGTATTAGCAATTTTGTCTTGGCGATTAACAAGTTCAAGTAAATCTGCACGGTCAATAGGCATGAATAAACCTTTTGGCAGTGTTAAACGTAACTCACGTTTAAGTTCATCGGCTTGCTTTTCATATTGAGAAATTTGCTGACGAATTTCATCTGCTTTTTCCCAATCATTATTTGAACTTGCTTCAAAAAATGGAATCAGCAATTCACTACACATCGCGACTTGCTCAATATGTAACTGAATAGGTTGGATTGGAGATTTTGCAAATACTCCAAATATCGAGTTAACTGGCATGATTCACCTTAAATTTTTGTAGTTTTATAATCAGATTCTGATTAAATTTAATATCTAATGCGCAGCGCATGTTAACTTTCTTTTGCACATAATAGAACATCAATCTAGTATAATTCACAAAAAATTGTGATTAAAAATCATCTGAGTTACTAACTTAAAGGTATCATTGGTATAAATTATGGAAACAGAAATAGAGATTAAGTTTTTTTTTAACGCAGATTTTGCTGGCCAGTTATTGGAAAAAATGAGTCAGTACACTGTCATTTCCCATAAAAATCAGATGTTATATAACGTTTATTTTGAAACCCCAGATAGAGCGTTAAGAGCAATGGATATGGGGTTGAGAGTACGCCGCATCGATGAACAATGTACTCAAACCATTAAAACTTCAGGTCGAGTGATTGGCGGATTACATCAACGTCCAGAATATAATGAACAAATTGAAGGGCTACAACCAGAACTTGCTCGATTCAAGAGAAAAATTTGGCCTGAAGACTGTAATGTTAAGGAATTGCAGGAACAGCTAGCCCCATTATTTAGTACGGATTTCAGGCGACTACATTGGTTGCTTGAGATGGAAGATGGTACTTTAATTGAAGCTGCTTATGACTGTGGAAAAATTATCGGCAATCAAGCAGAGGCTGATATCTGTGAAATAGAATTAGAGTTAGTCAAAGGCGATCAAGCTCAGTTATTTGTACTGGCGCAAGATATCGCTGATTTGCCACAAGTGCGCTTGGGTAATGTTAGTAAAGCTCAACGTGGTTATATGTTGACTGAAGGAACGACGTTTGAAGCCAAACCGTTGAATTATGCTAAATTAAATTCATCGATGAGTTTACGACAAGCGCTATCTAATAATCTCCAACATGGTTTAAAACATCTTCAATATCATGAAAACTGTTATCTTGAGAATGGGGATTTCAAAGCTTTAATAGAACTCCAAAAAAGCATCATGTTTTTGCATCAAAATATTTTGTTATTTAAAAACACTGATTTGTCTCTTATCGGTTGTAAATGGTTTGAAGATTTACAATGGCTAGCAAGAGGGTTTTCATGGATTGATGAACGTTTTGTTTTCCAAAGTCTGTTGGAAAATAAAGCTTATTACATTCGTAAATTACCTAAATTAAAACAATTAAAGAAAAATATCGTATTAGCGGATGAAGCTTTACCGAGTGAAGAAGTCATCGCCAATCTTTTGCATAGCACGCGCTATTGTCATTTTGTTTTAGGCCTCACTCAGTGGTTAATTCAATTGGAAAAAACACCACAATCAGATCAAGAAGTGCCATCATTACTTGCTTTTGCTGAAACTGCCTTAACAGAAGGATGGTCTAAACTCGTTAAGATATTAACAGCAGAGCCTTCGCTGACGGCGGAAAACCTATTACCACAGCAAGGATTATTAGTTGCAAATTTGATGACAGGTTTAAGTGTTGGAACTGTTTTTAATTCCTCTAATATTAGTTATTACTATCCATGGTTAGATATGTATGAAGGTATTCAAGAGTTGACTATGCTTGATGCTATTGATGAGTTTGCAACAGATGAAGAAGACATTGAAGTACAATCGGAATACTTCAAATGGGTGAAACGTAAACAAGCCTCTTTATTAAGTGCGATAGAACAATCTAAACAACATGCCTTAAGCAGTGACATGTATTGGATAAAAATAGAAAATTAACTTGCATGGTTGTTTACTGCGATTAGTCGCCCTTATTAAGGGCAATTAACTCCTTGCCACTATTATTGTTGTAGTGGCTAAGTGATTTATTCTGCTTCAAAATATTCACTTTTTGAAGCAAATTTCGTTAGCTCTTCAATAACACACTTTTTAATCTCAAGTTGATTTTCAGCCTCAATATTGTAGCGCTCTCCAAGTTGAGAATAATCTTCACTACTTAGGCTAACGGTTAAACGAGGACGTTTAGGTTTCTTATGTGTAGGTAACTCTAATAAGTCTCGTATTTTTTCAGAAGGACTGATCCCTTCATCTAACGCGCTACGGCGAATGCTATATTGCAGCTTGCTATCCATATCGAATGCAATTTGTACTGCTTTAACGACTTTTGCGGATTGTTGCCATTTTTTTGGTAATTCACCATTGGGCATTATTACTCTCCTTTTATCCATAATTCGGCAATATCACTAGCAGGGCGTAAGCTAGATAAGTAAACATCAGTATCGCCATTTTCTGATATGAAAACTTCAATTAAGCGCATTCCTTGACTGCCAGCCAGTGAATAATACTCGAATTCTCTACCATGATCTTGATCTGAGAACTGAGGAGGTTGCGTATTACGATAATCTGCTTGATGAATATAACCAGAAACAGAGAAATGTTGTTGCACATATTCGGAAGCTAATATGTCGCCATAGTTATGTTTTTCAGTTAAAGGAGTTAAGCGAGCTTTACCCGGTTCTTCAAAAATCTCAGAAAAATCATCTAAATCAAATAATGTTTCTACTTCATCTCGGCTTAATAACAAACTGCATTTAATGAGGTTTTTAGGATTTTTGGGAAAGCTTACGTAAACCAATTTTTCGCCAGCGCCTTGCCCGATTAACTGAATATAGTGTTCATGTTTGAATTCGATAGTATTGATGTCGTTAACTTGTAATTGTTGCTTACGCATTGCTTCAGGCAATGCAAAGCTATCTCCGAAACAAAAGATATCACCAATTAACAATTGCTTCGGTTCATTTAAAACACGAGTGGGTGCCGTTGTTTTTTTACTAAATAATGATTTAAAAAAGCTCATGATAATCCTTATTCGAATCTAGAAAAAATGAAATTATTAATTCGGTTAGTCTCAGTAATTAAAAGCAAAAAACACGACGAGCAAAGGCTGGTCGTGTTTTTATAAAAGGATATTATGCTTATTTATTCTTTAAACGGTCCAAAACAGATTGTGCACTATTTGCTTGTGCACCAATGCCCGCGGCTTGTAATTTCTTTTTCAAGTCTTGTTCTGGTGTTTCAGATTCTAGTTGTTCAGCCGCTTTTAGCTTATCGTCAAACATCGCTTGTTTTTTCTTGATGCGCTCAAGTGAATCTTTTGCATTCAACAGCTTAGAGTTGCTAGCTGAGAAGTTATCTGTGATTGCAGATGTTGCTTTTTGCACACTTTCAGTGGTTTTAACCATGGTTAACTGACGTTTGTACTCAGTTAATTGGCGTTCGCTTTTCTTGATTAACTCTTTTAAACGATCTGCACTTTTTAAGAAGCTTTCGTTTGCTTGCTGTTGATCCGCCGCGTTCGTTTCTAATTCAGCAATTTTTTCTGCAACTTCAATCGCCAAAGCTTCGTTACCTTGGTTAAGTGCCTGCATGGCATAACCTTCATGCTCTTTAATGCTTGCTTGTAATTGAGAAAGTTCACGTGCAGCTTGCATTTGCTTAGCCATTACTTCTGTTAAATCACGTTTTGCAATGGTGATATGCTTTTCTGAATCGCGGATCTCTTGTTCAAAAATTCTTGTTGAATTAGCGTCTACAATTGCTTCGCCCGCTTCACTTGCCCCACCACGAACGGCAGTGATAATTTTTTTAAATATACTCATTTGTAAACTCCAAATTCATTGAATGACTACCAGTTTTAACTAGCAGTGAAAATTAGGTACTAGTTGGTTTTTCTAGTTTAAGTAACTATCCATTTCACTAATCACTTCCAGGCTGTTGTCGCTGAGAGTCACTAATTCAAGCTCAATATCTTCTAAGCTTGAGTTGATTGATAGTGCGCCAAAGACAACGTATTTATCTTCGACTTTAGCAAAAGCAGAAAGCGGCATAGGGATATTCATTTCTAACATCGCTTCCATCATGTTTGCTTTTAGTTCTGATTTAATTTCATCTTCACCCCATAAGTAGGCAATACATAAAATTTGATTGTCACTAATAGAAACAAAAATCGGGATCTCTTCTCGACCAATGATTTCTACTTGTAATACATCTATTTCACCGTCAATAGGTGTACAGTCAAAATTGAAGCCGGTATCGGTATCGTCTGCTAACTTGTTTAAATGGGTAGCGATAGTATGAATATTCATCGTGGTCCTTAACAGTTTTGACATTAAATGTCTTGTGTGTGTTAATTTAGTATTCAAGACATTAAATGTCAACGAATATATGTTTTATTTATTTTCATGCTTTTTATATTTAAATTTTTGCAACCAGATCTACCTCTAGCCACCTTATTATAATGAGGACTTTAAACTAGTTTTCAATGATTAAGTGCTGATCAAATTTAAAACTCCTGCTAAGTTATTAACAGTTTAATTTTCTCTATGGGTGATTTATGTCTTTATTAATGGAAGTGGCACAAAAGTATACTCAGCAACTCAGTGAGCGTTTTGATCTCGCTACTTTAAACCCACAACAAACTACACAATTATTTGAAGTATTTGCATTAAGCGATTTTATTGCGCAATCGTTGATTAAACAGCCCGAACTTATTTCTACTTTATTCAACAGTGATTTATTAACTTCGCCACAGCGTACAACACAATTATCAGATGAATTAAAAAGTGTATTAAGTAGCGTCGACACTGAAATCCAGTTACATCAAGTATTACGACAATTTAGACGTAAACATATGGTTGTAATTGCTTGGAGAGAGTTAGTAAACCTGAGTTCATTAGCAGAAAGTTTTGAGCATATTTCCTTCTTAGCAGACCAGTTGATTTTGCAAAGTTTAGATTGGTTATATCAATTTCAATGTAAAGATCAGGGAGTACCAATTGGGGAGTCTGGTCGTGCACAGAGTATGTATGTATTTGCAATGGGGAAGCTGGGCGGAAAAGAATTGAATTTTTCATCTGATATCGACCTCATTTTTGCTTACCCTGAGCGGGGCCACACAGAAGGTGGCCGGCGTGTTTTTGAAAATTCTGCTTTTTTCACTAAGTTAGGGCAACGTTTAATCGCTGCATTACATCAAGTGACAGTTGATGGTTTTGTGTACCGAGTGGATATGCGTTTACGTCCCTTTGGTGATTCGGGCCCTCTTGTTATCACTTTCGCCTCAGTAGAAGATTATTATCAAACCCATGGACGAGAATGGGAACGATATGCAATGGTCAAAGCTCGAGTACTTGGGAAAGAAGGAACTTATAAAAAAGAACTGGAAGATATGCTTAAACCTTTTGTATTTAGGCGTTATATCGATTTTAGTGCGATTGAATCTTTGCGAAAAATGAAAGCGATGATCTCCGCGGAAGTACGCCGAAAAGGGTTAAAAGATAACATTAAGCTAGGTATGGGCGGGATCCGTGAAATTGAGTTTGTTGCTCAAGCTTTTCAACTTATTCATGGTGGTCGAAACCCTGCTCTACAATGCAAAGGTTTACAGCAAACCTTAACAGTGATTGCAGAAAATGGAGATTTATCGCCTGAGCGTGTCACATGCTTATTAAACGCTTATCACTTTTTGCGTTCTGTAGAAAATGTATTGCAACAAATAGGTGATCATCAAACACAAACCTTACCTGATAATGAGCTGGATAAATTACGTCTCATTAAGGTGATGAAGTTTGATGACTGGGAAAGCTTTTATCAACGATTAAATGAAGTGATGCAAAATGTGCATGAGGAATTTAATTGGGTAATTGGAGACTCAGACTCGGAACAACATGAGCTCGAGAAAGAGTTTATTGAAATCTGGGAGTTAGCATTAAATAGCCATGAAATGGAGCAACTGCTGACTGAAAGTATTAGTAATATTGATGTAACGACAGAGCAAATTAGTACTTTTGCTAACATGATTGTCTCTTTAAAAGATGATATTTCTAAGCGTCCTATTGGCCCTCGAGGGCAAGAAACGATTGATAAACTATTGCCGCGTTTAATATCATTAATTTGTGTTTATCCCCAACCTGAACAGTTATTTGAGCGAATTAGCCATTTAATCCTAAATATAATGAGTAGAACCGCTTATTTAGAATTATTGAATGAAAATGAAGGTGCATTGAAGCAATTGCTTAAACTATGCTCTGTCAGTTCACGTGTAGCAGCGCAACTTGCTCGACATCCTATTTTGCTTGATGAATTGTTAGATCCCCAAAAGCTCTATCAACCCACCGAACTTGCCAATTATAAAAGTGAATTACAGCAGTTTATGCTGCGTATTCCCGAAGAGGATATGGAGCAACAAATGGAAGCGTTGCGACAATTTAAACAAATGCAATTTTTACATATCGCAACGGCCGATATTGCTGGTGGTATCCAATTGCCACAAGTGAGTGATCACTTAACTTGCTTGAGTGAGGCGATATTAGGTTATGTGGTGCAGATAGCTTGGGCACAGTTGCTCGAAAAATTTGGTTTACCTAGCCACCTAGTTGGCATTGATAGAAAAGGGTTCGCTGTTATTGGATATGGAAAAATGGGGGGCTTCGAATTAGGGTATGAATCTGATTTAGATGTGGTTTTTTTACACGATAGTGATATCAAAGGTAGCACTAATGGCGCTCGAAGTATCGATAATCAATTATTTTATTTTCGCTTAGCCCAGCGCATTATTCATCTGTTTAGCTCTCGTACTAATTCAGGCATTTTATATGAAATAGATATGCGTTTACGACCATCAGGTGATTCTGGTCCACTAGTGGCGGGTATGTCAGGGTTTCATCGTTACTTAAAAGAAAATGCATGGACTTGGGAGCATCAGGCATTAGTTCGTACGCGTGCGGTTTATATTGATGAGTCAATGCTCGAAGAATTTACTGATATACGTTCACAGGTATTAAGCCAGTCACGTGATTTAGCAAAATTGAGAATGGATGTCTCTGAGATGCGGGTCAAAATGCGATCTCATTTGAACAAAGCAAAACCTGGAGAGTTCGATCTTAAACAGTCACCAGGCGGCATGGTTGATATTGAATTTATTGCGCAGTATTTAGTACTTGCCAATGCACATCAATTTCCTGAGTTACTGACTAAATGGTCTGATAATTTACGTATATTTAGCGCATGCCAAGAGGCGGGTTTATTAACAGATCAGCAAGCCAATGAGTTAATAAATGCATATTGCCATATTAGAGATACGGCACATCGATTAACTTTGCGTAAAGAGCATCGAATAATTGGCGCAGAGCAATTTGCAGAAGAAAGTAAAATGGTGACCGCTATTTGGGAGCAACTCTTCTCAAGTTAGCGCTTTTTAAAGGCTTGCGTGTTAAGTGCGAGCCTTTTTATACCATTCCGCTTTAATAAAGTGATTTTTCACCTTCTGGGCGTGTTTTAAATCGGCGGTGTAACCACATATATTGGTCATCACACTCTTTAACCATTAACTCTATTTGTTGATTTGTGCGTGTTGTATCGTGTATTAAATCATTGCTCGGAAAATCTTCTAATGGCTCATAAAACACTAATTCATAACCTTCGCATCCAGGCAGTCTTTTTAAGAACATAGGAATAACAACAGTATTTTTTACCCTTGCGAGGGTGCTAGTACCTGATACGGTATTAGCATTTTCGACTTCAAAAAATGGTGCAAAAACACTGCTTTTATGGCGACCGTAATCATGATCAGGTGCATACCATAAAGCCTGACTATTTTTTAAAACCCTTAACATCGCTTTAAAATCTTTACGATCTAGCATCGCTTTATGTTCGCGCATTCTTCCCCAATAGAACCAGTAATCTAGCACTTCGTTACTATTTTTTCGGTAAACGGCATAACTCGGGTGGAGCAAACCTAATGCACGCGCGCCCATTTCTAATGTTAAAAAGTGTGCGCCTAAAAATATAATACCTTTATCTTGGCGATTCGCTTGTTCTAAATGCTCAATACCGCGGATTGATAATAACCCACGTACTCGCCATGTTGGCCAAAACCAAGCCATTCCCATTTCTAATAAAGCAATACCTGTATTTTCAAAGTTAGCTCGTACTTTTTGGTCTACTTGTTTCGATGTTAAGTTGGGAAAACATAACTCAATATTACGACGTGCAGTATGAAAACGGTCATTAGCAAATGGAATCGTCATTCGTCCCATTAATTTACCAAGCTTTAGTAACGTTGAGTAGGGCAGTAATGAGGATAAAAATAAAGCGAAAATACCTAACCAAGCAAGCCAATATTTAGGATGAAGAAAACTGACTTTTAATTTGTATGGATCCATAAGTTACTCTCTTCGTTCAGGAAAAATTATTCTACCGAATATTATTAGAAATGCCTATTTTGTCGCGGAAACTTTTATATCAGTTTTATAAACTACTGTGAATTTAGTTGATTTAGGTTGTAACATGTTAAGAGCAAAGCGCTTTCATTATTTGGATTTTGTTTTTGTCGTTCTTATTGCTGTTTTAATTGCTGCTATATTGATTTTAATCTCAAGCGATGACAGTCAAAATAAGCAACGGAAGCTAATCGAACGTTCAGTTTATAACAGCTTTGTTGCTGCACTCGCTCAAACTAAATCTAATGCAATTCTATTGTTTGAATTGCAATATAATAATGAAGTCATCTTGCCTCTATTAGATGCTGCAAATAGTACAATTAACGATCCTAAGTCATTGCGCACTATTAAGCAAAAATTACATCGTCAATTGCATATGCAATTTCAAGCTAGCAGCAAAACATTTGTTCATCAGCAAATTTATTTAATCAATGGCGAAAGTTTATTACACCTTGACGAGCCATATGTAGTTAACAAAACAAAAAACATGGCTAATACAGGCTTGGATAAAGTACTCCAAACACAAGAGATATCCTTTGGTTTGGCTCTTGAAAATGGCAAATTTATGTATCGTTATTTCTTTCCTATTTTTAATGATATAAATCGTTTTATTGCTGTCGTTGAAGTCGCAATACCCGTATCTGCAATACAACTGATGTTAATGAATGCCAATAATGTTCAGTCACAGTATTTATTTGCTAAGCGACCTTTATTATCACTCCCACAGAAAAGTAAGTTATTTAAAGAGACTGCTTTTTCAGATAGTTTTGTTATCTGTTTAAGTGCTGAGAATGAAGTTGATCAGCTAAGTTACTTAAATGAGGCTGATTTGGAAGAGGTGAAGTTCAGTTTAAATACATCAGAAGAAGCAAAACTGCTGCAATTAAAACGTTTTTCAATTAATACTCAGATTGCAGGCCAAGATGGGATCGCGGTATTTATACCTATTCACAACGATAATGGGCAAGGCATTGGCGGTATTATCACTTTTTCACCGAATACGAGTTTGTATTTATCAAAATCTAACAGTGATTATATTACGTTTATTCTATTGTTTATGTTTGTATCGACCTTGCTATATGCCACAAAAAAATCTGTTTACCTATATCGAATTCAGCGACTTCATCAGCGCTTTTTGGATGCAATTCCTTTCCCTGTTTTTTTAAAGGATGAAAAGGCACAGTACTTAAGCGCGAATAAATGCTTTTACCATTTTTTTGATATTAAAAATAAGCAACTCTTACATAAAAATCGTGGCTTCGATAGTGAGCCAGAAATGCTGAGAGTCTCTATAGATGAAATAAACGATGCGGGTGGAAGTCTTGCATTTGAGTATGAAGAGTTTAAAGAAAATAAACCAATTACCTATAAATTAGTGTTTTATGCAACATCAAAAAAGCAGGATTTACCACAAGGTATTATTGGTCATGTACAAGATATTAGTGATACCAAATCTTTAAATGAGTCATTAAAAGAATCTAAGTTTGATCAAAACCAATTTATGAATCTGTTGCCTTTAGGTATTCGAATTTTTAATTTAGAGGGTAAAGTAACATTCGTAAATCAAGCATTTGAACATCTGAGTGGTTATAACAGCGATGAATTGTTAAGTACCGATTGCAAATCACTTTTTAGTTGTATGCAATGTAATCAAAGTCAGTGCTCATTACAAAAAGCCATTGATCAACAACAAGCGTATCGCATAGACACGATAAAATATAATGAACAAGGTGAAGCGGGTATTTATGAAGTTATCTATCAACCTTATTACTCAACTGAAAATATAATACAAGGTGTGGTTGAGATCACTGCTGATATTACAGCGAACAAATCGTTATTAGATAAAAACCATGCACTAATATTGACAGATGAACTCACTGGGCTTTTAAATCATAGAGGAATAATGAGTGCGGGAGATAATTGTTTCCGTCTCGCTAAGCGTGGTAAAAAACCGTTGTTTGTTTTGTATATCGTCATTGATAATTTGCGAAAAATCTATGCAGAACATGGTGAGGAAGAAGGCAATACGTTGTTGCGTTCTTTTGTAGATATATTAAAAGAAACATTTAGAGAAACAGATTTTCTGGCTAGAATTGACGGTGATGAGTTTGTTATTTTAATGAACGATAGTGAATATAAGATCACCGATAATGCTGGTTTTATTCGATTAGATAATAACATCAAAAAATTTAATGAAGCGAGTCATAAAGAATATCGCTTAGTTATCGATACAGGTATTGTCGAATACGGAATAGATAATCATGCAGACTTATTAGCGTTAATAAGTGATGCAGAGCGACTTGTTTATGAAAATAAATTAAAACGTACTTTAATTTAGTGAATAATTACATGAGTTTCGCCACTCAATTACATAGGAAGTGCAAGTCATTATCACCTAAAGTTGCCACCAAATAACATTAACTGTGACCATTGAATTACATTATGTTTGCCGCTAATAAATTAACTCCACTTAGTACATAGCTATCGTTAGAGTTGGCACAACTAAAGTCAGCAGTTCCGACAAAGTAGGCATTACTGGTGAGTCGCTTTCGCCCCCAAAGCGCCTTATAAAACTAAAAACTGTGCTTACGATTATGCTTTCTTGGGAACAAGCGATCGTTATTTTTTGCATGGTGATGAAGAAATCAGTTAAGGTGCTTTAATATTCATTTTGCACATTTTAACTAACTCGGTTTTGCCCTATTTCTTGATAAGGAGCTAACTTTCCTAAGGTCAACCATGTACCATTTAACATATGTTTTCTCATGTATGCACTGCAAATAGTAACTTTAAAACAACCTAAGGAATCACATGGTACTTAACAAAAAGATCAAAATCCTAGGCAAAGAAATTGATATTGCATCTGATAACAATGATGCTTCAAAGCTAGAGCAACTGATAGTTAGCAGTGATTCCTTTATGGAAAATGAGACAAGTGAAAATTGTTCAATCTTGTTTTTCTATAAAGCTAATTGTTATGCAGCACTTCGTCTTATTGAGCGCAAAGATGCAGACGATACTTGGAGCTGGTCTCAGGAAAGGCAAGTGGCTGAGATACTTAACCTTCGAAAGGCCGTTGCAGAGTCAGGATTCAATACGCTTCATAAGATAATGCAATGTAAAATATTGACAAATATAGCTAACGTAATGAGTTCGTTAGGGCGATCAATTGAGTCAATTAGCTATTATGACAAGGCGCTGTCTCGTATTGATAATTTTGCTATGGCAGTAGGTAATAAAGCAATTGGTCAAGTCCATTATGGGCAGCATCTATATGATTATGGACATAGTGGAGTTTTCTTTTTCCATGCGAACAAGGATCTTAATCGTTTTGGTAATGAGCCACTAATATGGGATTCTGGCGTTCAACAGGATGCACTAGAAGCTTTTATATCCTATAGAGACTTTACAGAAGGTGTTCTAGAAAGCATTGAGTTTGATAGTAAATTTAATTTTAATGACTTCTCATTAGGCAAGCATCAAAAAGAGCAGGATTACAGGCGGTGGTGCTTGCAACATAAGCTATTTATGAATCCTTTAAATGACGTGTTAACCGCTAAAATTGCTGCAAATGATGTTTTGCACTTACCGAGTCATGTTTATGCTGTCGGAGAAGAGCCGAGGTTTCCCAAGTATTTTAATTTTTTGAAGCAGGAGTTTATTGTCGCTCGCCATATGCTGTACGAGTTTACTACAGCCGATATGGACCACTATGCTGACAATGACGTCCTACTAGAAAATGGTCTAGATGGTGTGCATTTGGGGTATCGAAATGAATTGCTAAAAAACTCTTTAAGAATATCGTATTCGATCTTTGATAAAATAGCTTTGTTCTTAAACGACTATATGAGCATTGGACTAAAGATAGACTCTATAAATTTCAGGAATATTTGGGGTACGTTCAATAAGAAAAAGAAAGCGCTAGAAATCTACCCATGTTTCCTAGATTGTGAAAACTGGCCGTTACGAGGTTTATATTTTCTATCTAAAGATTTGTATGCTCCAAACTTTACTGAAGTTGCAGAACCAGAAGCTAGGGAACTGCATACCATTAGGAAAATGGCTGAACATAGATATCTGGGTATTCAAGATTATCCAGCTCAAGTCGATGACAGCGAGTATCTAAAATATATAACTGTCGATGAATTAACTGAAAAAGCGTTAAAGATGATTAAGTTATCTCGTGAAGCTTTAATATATCTATCTTTAGCAATGCACGCTGAAGAGCGTAAACGTGAAGAAGCAAGAGGTGATGGTATTGTAATTCCTATACAATCCAAACGCTTATAAAGCACTGGGGCAGGTCTTTAATTTTGAATTTAAAAAAATTATAAGTTAATTCCCCAACTCGTTTTTTGCCCAAATCGAGCTAGAAAGCTAAGTCGCATAGTGCCCCATTGCGAGATAGAAGTGGAGATAAAACCTCATACAGTAAAAGTCCGCTGGGAGCCTAAAGCTGACGTTAAATGAGTTGCTTTTTTATCTATCTAATGGGGTACGAAGAGATTGGGAAAAGAATAATTTAACTTTAAAGTAGAGCCCAAATTTACTTACTCACAACATATTTTGAAATGCAAAACATTCATCTGGTAAAAAATTCTAACTATGATAAAAAGTTTCCAGTTCTTATTGACCATTATATATCACTAATGCTTTAATCCGATGCTCTTACAAGCGACCTTACAATAATCAAAGGTTTTTCAATGACAAACAAGCCTATAAAAAAACACTCTATAACGCACTTATCCACGAAGCCCAAAACGCGAGAAGATATTAAAGCTTGGCATAGATTAAAAATTATCGAAGCAACAATTGATGTAGTCTCTGAATATGGGCTTGCAGGTACAACGATCTCTCGGGTAGTTGAAGAGGCAAATGTTTCTAGAGGAATGATAAACGTCCATTTCAGTAGTAAAAATCGCTTATTGATTGAAACGGCTGAATACATGGGGGAGTTATATACAAACATACGAAAAACAGTGCTATTAAAGCAAAATGACAAATGCATAGATAAGATTAAAGCTTGTATCTATAGTGACTTTTCGGAAGAAGTACTTAATCAAAGAGTGGTAGGTTTTTGGTTGGCCTTACGATCTCAAGTAAAATCGTTACCTGAAATAATGCCTTATGTAGACACCAGAGATAATTTTTTCAAAAATGATTTATTGAATCTATTTAAAGAATTAGAAACTGAAGCGAATGAAATTAATAATATTGAAATGGTTGTTGATGGAATCATGGCCATGTTAGAAGGTTTTTGGTTTGATTATTATCTTCACCCTGAAGAATTTGATCGCGCTAAGGCAATTGATATTGTGATTCTATTTTTATCTGCTTCATTTCCAAGCCAGTTCAACAAATAAAATATACAAGCTTCTTAAACACTGCTGAAAACTATCTATATAGTAGCAATAATTTAGTAGTGATAATTGTATAGTGGTTTACTAATGTGAATTTTTAATCTTGAATGACTACTTATATTTCCACTACATTATATTAATAGTCGATAGTTAATAAATGTCTCTACTCTCTATTGCTCAGAATCATTGTTTGAATTGTTTAATTTAATCATATATTAATTGTATATTTTTCCGTGAAGCCCATTAAGATAAAAAGCAATTTAGCGTATTACTTTTAAATTATTATAAGTTGCACCCCATTATTTTCTGCTATTAATATTCAATACAATGCTTGAAATGTTACTACTTCCTTTGTTCTTATCAATCAAGTTATCTGTCTAGTTACCAGGTTACGCTTCAATATAAAAATATTTCTACCAGTTTTTGCACCTAAAAAATGCGTTTAAATCAACAAGTGCACCATAAAGAAACATATTTAGGGTCATTCTTTTTAACGAGATTAATGCTACAGACGATATTAACGCTATAAAAATCATATCATTAAGTTAATTAGAGCAAGGTTTAATATCTACTTAACATCTTAATAAATTATTTAAATTAGCTCCTGAAATTCATAAAAACAAAACAACTTACTGATCTTTAAAGATAAACATAAATTTAAAAAAACAGCCTTGCTACTATTGAAATTTAGCAAAAACGTTTCGTGAGCGTTTTAACCTGATTTATTGATAACTTGATAACTTGATAACTCCAAAAAATTAATAATTATTCTATTGAATTTATAATATACATGTATTAATCATAAGCATTTTTTATACCAAATTTTAAAATATAATTTTTGGGGCTTCAAAACTGGCTAAAACATAGTATTTAGTTCATTAGCTTCAAGAAAAAATAATTTTAATTTTTTGATGGTAATTAACTCAACTTTCTTTTTAATTCTCAATCTTCTCAACTTGCATACCTTAATCAGAAATTAATTATTTAATAACAACAACTTAAAATCAATGTTTTTTGTGATGTAAAGCATTAAAAAGCTTGCAATATTTATAAAAGGAAAATTAATTATATTTTTTATTTTGTATGGTCGTTCATTTAGTTGTTTACACGCTCAAGAAACGTTGCTAGGTTAAAAAAGAAATGAACGATCATACAAATAGATTTTTGTTTTTATGGTTACAGAAATAGAAAAAAAAAGGAAAGTTAAATATGAATTCGGCAATAAAACTAACAACAAAAGATATTATCGAGAAAGATAACAAACACTTTCTTCATCCTTGGGAAGGTATGGGCTACTTTGGTCGCAATGAAAGGACGGTTGCTGTTGGTGGAGAAGGGGTCTATCTAACTGATTCTGATGGAAATAGTTACATTGATGGATCTGGAGGTATGTGGTGTACTCAAATTGGCTATGGACGCCAAGAAATGGCTGACGCAATTTCTGAACAAGTTATGAAGACTGCATATTTCTCACCGTTTAATCTTACTTGTGATGTCCCTACGCTACTTGCTGAAAAAATTGCTCAGATGACTCCTGGTGATCTTAATACAGTCTTTTTTACTACCGGGGGATCTACTGCTGTAGATACAGCACTTCGTTACGTTTCGTTCTATAACAATGCAAAGGGTAGACCAAACAAGAAAAAAATAATTTCGAGACAAGATGCCTATCACGGAAGTACTTATCTTGCTGCTTCTGCATCAGGAAAAACGCGTGATAAGAGCTATCAGGATGTCGCATCAGATATTTTTAGCTTAATTGGTTCACCCAATCCTTTTCGACGACCTACAGGTATGTCAGTTGAAGAATTTCGAGATGCCAAAGTAAAAGAGCTTGAAGATAAAATACTCGAACTTGGTCCAGAAAACGTGGCAGCATTTATTGCCGAGCCAATTCTTGCTTCTGGTGGGGTTATTATACCGCCGAAGGGATACCACAAAATGTGCCTTGAAGTATGTAGAAAACATGATGTTCTTTATATATCAGATGAAGTTGTAACTGCATTCGGACGTTTAGGTTATTGGTTTGCTTCTGAAGAAGTTTTCGACATTGTCCCAGACATTATCACTAGTGCTAAAGGTTTAACATCAGGATATCTACCGCTAGGTGCTTGTATTATATCAGATAAATTAATTGCAGAAATCAGTGGAGAAAAGGGGACTGGTGCGACTTTCTCTAATGGTTACACATACTCAGGTCACCCAGTTGCTTGTGCTGCGGCGCTTAAAAATATTGAAATTTTTGAAAAAGAAAAGATTCTTGAACATGTACGAGACATAGAACCATATTGGGCTAAAAAAGTCGGCGAGCTTGCTGATATTCCGATTGTTGGTGATATTCGTACTCAAGGGCTAATGGCATGCGTTGAATGTTTGCTTGATCCTGACAATGAAAGTTCACTTGAACTTGATTATGAAATGGGAAGCCGAATTGATAAACATTGCCAAGATATGGGCTTAATTGTTCGTCCATTCATTAATATGAATGTTATGTCTCCAGCTTTAACTATAACCAAAGATCAAATTGATGAGATGTTTAAGATCCTTCGTAAAGGCATTGAAAATGCAATGAACGACCTCATCCGAGATGGGTTATGGGAAATGCCAACTGAATTGGCAGTGAGTAATTATTAAGAAGATAAAACCAGCCTAAAAATATGAATACCTTTGTTCTTATGGAGCATGTAGAGGATTAAAATAATAATGGCTTAATCCTCCCATACCATTGGGATATTTGGTATTACCCATCAAATTACAAAGACAGTTAATGACAAGGAAGTATTATGCAAAATAATTCAATGTTAAAAAGAACCGCCACTTGGAAGTTAGGGCTCACGATCATACTCTGCTGTGTTGTTGATTGGAGTTATTTAAGCGGTACTGCGATAGAAAAAATTGGTTACTGGGCTCCTCTAGCATGGTTTATCACCATATTTGCTATGGTAACCATTTGTTATTCTTGTATGGAAATATTAATGATGTTTCCTAATAAATCGGGAGGTTTAGCCACCTGTATTATTGAAGGTTATAAAAAAAGAAGCCCTTTATTTGCAGTTATCTCACAATGGGGATACGTAACAGGCTGGGGATTAGCCTCTGGTGCTATCGCTGCTTTCGCAAGTTATTTTATTCAATATTTTATTCCCTTTCCTGACGAATATCTGAATTATGTCGCTATTGCTATTATCAGCGTTGTTTGTTGTATTAATTTAGCTAGCGTTGATTTAATAGAAAAGATTCAAAAACTGATATATGTGCTTTTCGCTTTAACCATCATATTATTGGTGGGAGCGGTTATTAAACTTCCTTTACTTTCTCAAGATTTTTCAGGTATTGAGCTTAATAGCGGTGAAAGTACTGTCGCTATTTTTCTAAGTGCTTGTTTTGTCGTAGGTTGGTCTGCCGCATCAATTGAAGCAGTACTTACTTTTATTGGAGAGTACAAAGACCCTGAAAAAGACACTAAGTTAGCCTTATCTTCAGGCATGATTGTGATGTTTGTATTTACTTTTGCGCTTTGTTCTGCAATGACATGGTACTTACCATTAGATGTAGTTCTTAGTAATCCCTATACTCCATTACTACCACTTGCCGAGGCCGTTTATGGTCCCTTATTCGCTACCATATATGGTATCTGTTTAGTAGTAGGGTTAATTATTGCAACGAATGCATGTTTACTTCCAGCTTCAAGAGTATTGTTTACAGCATCGGAAAGTGGGCTAATGCCTAAATGTTTTACTAAACTAAATAAGAATAAGATCCCATATGTGGCAGTTATTTCTATTTTTCTTGTAAATGTATTATTTTTGATTACAACTGGTGGTGAACAACCGACCTTCTTAGTCGTGGCGGGAGGAATGTCTTATTTCCTAATGGTTGCCTTAGCAGGATGTTCAGTGCTAGTTATGCGTAAAGATTTTCCTGATGCCGATCGCCCTCATAGAACCCCAACAATAATCGCTTATCTAGCTGCCATCTCAGGTGTATTTTATCTTGTTATGCTTATTGTTGGAACCGCTCCATATGGTTTTAAAACAATCGCTTATGGTCTTTTTGCAACGCTTATTGCATTGCCACTTTATTGGTATCGTATATATGTTGAGGATAAGCAACAAGGTATTGTGCTTGAGCAAACAGATTTAGATACATCATCATAGATCGACATAAAATAGAAAAATTAAAGAGAAGAGTCATTTAGCATTAGCTTTATTATTCTGAACTTGAAATATATGAGATGTACTGGCTGAAATAAATTTTTCAGCCAGTACATCACACAATTAAATCAGATATATGGAGGTTTCTGAAAATGACAGAACAACAAAGAAAGGTTGATGATATAGCACTTCAAGTAAATGATGAAAATTACAAAGATGCACTAGAACTTGAAATTGTCAGACGGATAGAAATCATGGAAGCACCTAATTATCAAAGAGTTCCTCGGATGAATAAGCACGATTATATTGGAATAGGGATACTTGCGGTTATAACTCTGTCACTGATTGTATGGGGCGGAACGCTTTAATTTTTTCAAAAAGTAACGAGTCGTATGCCTACTAAACAAAGTTTATTAGTACGTCTAAATCCATTAAGAAATAAGTCTTTTCAAGGTAAAGATTCATCATGGCTGATGTTAATCAACAAGCAACAAGCGAAGCATTTTTTGGCACTCTGCCAACGCTAAATAACAAAGATGAACGAATATATTCATTCTGGGATATGGTTTGGATAACCGGAGGATACGCCATTGCAAGTTGGTGTTATGTGCAAGGGGGGTGGCTATCATCTATGCTGACTTTTCAGCAGTTGGTCTTCTCTACTTTCTTTGTTTTTATTTTGGGAGGGCTTTTTGCTTACACCATCACTATTATGGCATGCCGTCATGGTATGGATGTGGTTTTTTTTATGAGAGCCGTATTTGGTGAAATAGGCATGAAGATAATGTTTTGTCTTATTATGCTTACAGGAATGGGCTACTCAGCAATCAACGCACAACTGTATGCTAACTCATTCATTAAAATATTGGGTGCTGCCGGATTGGACTTAGGTTCCGGTTGGGTTCCATGGCTCGGAGCTACATGTGTTTTATTAGGGACTGCTCTGGCAATCAGAGGTCCAATTGCGGTGAAATGGGCCACGCGCATCATGGTACCTAGTCTACTTGCAGTGGGATTTATTATAATTATATTGCTATTTACTAATTTGACTTGGCACGGTTTAGATAATCTTAAGCCTCTCGAAGCTTCCTCCTATGAAGCACCCTATACCATTGCTGTTGAATGGAACCTTGCTTATGTGATTGCTTGGATAAGTGTTCTTGGGGTTATTCCAAGGTATGCAAAAAGTGAACGTATTTCATATTGGGGACATTTAATTGGCTTCAGTGTCATCATGGGAATATTTGTTATTCTTGGTGGAATGACTGGACTCGTCATGGCAACAAAAACAGGTGTGATTAGCCTAGATCCTACAGATTGGTTGATTTCATTGGGCGGTGCATATTTAGGGCTTATGTCTGTTTTTGTTGTTGCTCTCGCCAATGTTACTACACAAGCCCTCGACCTCTACAGCGTATCAGTAAGTACTAAGGTTTTGCGTCCTACAGGCAGTTTTAAATGGATCTGTATTGGATTATCTCTTTTTGTTTTAGCTCTTCTTTTCTGGGGGGGGATCTGGGAATTCTATGATTCATTTTTAGGCATCATTGGTGTTATTTCAGGACCAACTTTAGCGCTTATCGTGACTGATTATTATTTAGTTAGAAAACAAAAAATCTCCATGAAAGATGCATATATGGTTCAGGGAAACCGTAAGTATTTTTATACTGGTGGATTCAATCTTATCACGATATTTTGTTTTATCGCGGGAATTTTAGCCTACTTGATGTGCTATGACGTAATAAATGCGATTCCGAAACAAAAGGTCTTTTATGTTTGCACTGCAACCGGTTGGTCAATAATAACGACAAGCATTCTCTATTATGCAGCAAGTAGAATTTCTATACTCAGAGCTTATATGGTGCCTGAAGAAAACTCACAATAAGACAAATACTTTAAAGAAAAGTAACAGTTTATAAACAGTTTTTAAAATTTATCAATTAACAATTTACAGCCCTCTCACATTAGAGAGTGCTAAATAATATTTTTTAACAGGAGTCATAAATGGATAACAACTTAATTTCATACGAGCAATTATATATTAATGGTAATTGGACGAGCTCTCACGGTAATCGCAAAATTGAAGTTATTAATCCTGCAACTGAAGAAGTGATTGGTTTTGTTCCAGAAGCGACTATAGAAGATGTTGAATATGCCATACAAGCAGCAAAAATAGCTTTGCCATCATGGTCAGCGATTTCAGCATCATTACGCTCAACATATATAAAACGTTTAGTCGAAGAAATGAAATCACAACAGGACTTAATGGCGTTAACTATTACGAAAGAATTAGGTATGCCATTACATTTTTCTCATGATATACAAGTAGTTGGTCCTATTGAAGGCTTAGAAACATATATAGATATTCCTCAACAGTTGGAGGAAGAAAAAAATAATGGTAACTCAATCATTTATAATGAAGCGATAGGCGTATGTTCATTAATTTGTCCATGGAATTATCCGCTACACCAACTGATAGGTAAAATTGCTCCCGCGCTTGCAGCTGGCTGCACTATGGTTGTGAAACCTGCATGTGAAACACCTCTTAATGCATTCCTACTTGCTAAGATGATAGATAAGATTGGTTTACCTGCCGGCGTGTTTAATTTAATTACTGGACCAGGCCCCACGGTTGGGGAAGCTATGTGTAAACACCCTGATGTAGATCTTGTTTCTTTTACGGGATCTACTCGAGCTGGAATTCAAATAGCTAAGGCAGCGGCTAATACGGTAAAAAGAGTTTGTCAGGAATTAGGTGGGAAATCTCCACTTATCATTACGGAAGAAGCCGATATTGAAGCAGCAGTGACTTTCGGAGTGCAAGATGTAATGTTGAATTCAGGTCAAACATGTACTGCATTAACGCGCATGCTCGTACCTGTTTCTTGTTATGAGGAGGTTTTATTACATGCTAAAAATGCGGTAAAAGAGATAACCCTTGGTGATCCTCTTGATACTCAAAACTTTATGGGACCAATGTCTTCACAGAAACAGAAAGAAATTGTATTAGGCTATATTAAAAAAGGAATAGAGGAAGGAGCAACACTTCTCACAGGTGGAACAGATAACCCATTAGCCAAAGGCTTTTATGTCAGCCCAACCATTTTTTCTGATGTTAACAATAGTATGGTGATAGCCCAAGAAGAAATATTTGGTCCAGTACTTTGTATTATCCCTTATGAAACATTAGATGAAGCTATAAATATAGCCAATGACTCACCTTTTGGTTTATCAGCTGCCGTTTGGGGGGAATCACAACAACAAGCTTTAACTATTGCGAAAAAAATTAAAGCAGGTCAAGTATATGTAAATGGGGCTGACTTTAATTATCAAGCACCTTTTGGTGGCGTTAAACAATCTGGCAACGGACGTGAATGGGGAATAGCTGGTGCAATGGAATATATAGAACTCAAATCAATCCAACTTTAAAAATTTTACGGGGTAATTTGTCGTTTAATCAGATGAGTTACCTCTAATACTGTTTTGGAATCATAATTTTCATATCCTTTAGTAAGTCAATTAGTTAATTGTATTTTCAATAATAAAACTTTGTAAATAAGCATGAAAGATCGTATCCGTTACTTTTAACATTAACTAGATTTTATGCTATTTACAATCAATGAAAGAGACGCACAATGAAGAAATTGGGGCTCAAAAGATGTTTGTTATTATCCGTCATGGTACTGGTTGGGCTCTCAGTTTCAGTGTCCAACACTCTCAGCTAGGTATTATCAACTTATCCAATAGGGATGATTAAAAGTAATAAAATAACCATCAATCTAAATTTTGGATACAACTTACCCTATCCCATCCGACGAAGGAACGATCGCGGAACAGACGATAATGTTTCTCTTTCATTAAATGACGGCAAGGTCGAAACAAGTTATTAATCACGCCATGGCAACTCAAAAATGTTGTGCTTGTCCATGGGATTTGAACCTCCGCATTTTCCTTTCCTTTTGCCGAGTAGGCTGATGTGATAACTCACATCCATTATTTTTATACTGAACGGTTGAGTGTTCTGCGGTTGGGATTAATTCTTTTTTTGCTGCAGAGTAGCTTGCCAATTTATCTGTCACAATTTTCAACGGCATCACTCCCTGCCCTTTTAATAGTCGTTTAAAGAAACGCATTGCAGCCCTTTTATCCTTGCGCTTTTGTACCAAAATATCTATTTCATCGCCGTCTTGATATACTGCTCGCCAAAGGTAATACAATAAGCAATTAATCTTAATAAAAACCTCATCCAGATACCAAGTATCACCAAGCTGACCGCAGTTTTTTATCTGATTACAGTAAGTCGAACCATATTTTTTACACCACTGACGAATCGTTTCATAACTGACTACAATACTGCGTGCTGCAAGTAATTCTTCGATATCTCGAAAGCTAAGTGTAAAACGATGATAAAGCCAAACTACATGGCTAATAATTTGTGCAGGATAACGATAACCAGCGTAGATGCTTGAATTTTTCATCAGAAGATTATCGCATAATTGGTTGAGGGGTTGTTAAGTTGACAATACCCAACCGAGATATACACACAAGTGATTGGAGAAAGACACGCTGGAACGTATCAGTCCATTTGATAATATTTTTCATAAATTACAAAACATAAAAAATACTTCATAATCTGTAATGGTCTTATTGCATTTGTGCTTTTTTGAGAGATAGGTGATCGTGAACTGGATGATTCAACAGATAAACAGAGCAAAATTTCTAACTCGCAATGTGCCCCTTAGCGAGATAGAGAAGTAACTTATTAATGTCCGCAAAAGACTTTGAACTGCTATTAACAGTAGTGATGTCAATGACTGCTTTCGGCTTTTTGTAGCTTTTAAAGTGGCAAAGTTGTATGTAATTGAATGGCGGCGCTGCATGTTATTTTCCAATTTAGCGTTTATTATACCAATCACGTTAATTAACTGATCTATTTTAATTGTTAAAATAACTTATTTTTTCGTTGTAAGTTTCGTAAAGGCAACAACCATTTACGCCTTAAACTAAGGCATTTTCCCTGGATAAAATTTAGATAACTTATTAAATGTAATTGGTATTAAAACGAGGTTTTATCAATCCCAACCTCGTTTTTTTATTATATTTTGGAATGTTTGCTTAGTCACTTTTAATGCTTGGTTATTATCAGGGAATGTAGGCCAAGTTAAATAATGTAACGGTTGTTTAAAACCTGTTAATTGTGTTTTTAAGTATTCTCTTAACTGTTGAGCTTGAATGTCGAAGGCTATGTTCTCGTTATAAAAAGCAATGAACAGTACTATTCTTTGTCCATATTCGACGTCTTTGATGGGATAAATGTAGGCTTGTTTTATGGTCGGGTGTTGCAAACATATTCTTTCTATCTCTTCAGGCTTAATGTTTTCACCACCACTGATAAATTGTCTATCTTTTCGCCCTGTAATTTGTAATATGCCATCATTGATTTCACCAGTATCACCACTTGCTACCCACTGATTTTTATCTATTTTTACAATCGTATTGTTTTCAAAATAACCAATAAACCGAGTCTCTCCACGCAAGTATATTTCATCGTTATCTATTTTTATTTGTCGATAAGGCAATAATTGTAACTGAGTGTTGTTACTTGAGGTGGCAACTTGAGAGGCCAGTTCAGTGCAACCGTAACTTAAGTGATAATTAAATTTCCGTGTCTTTAAAGCGTCCAATAAGTGTTCAGAGAAAGCACTGCCTCCTAATAATATATGTTTAATAGCACATGTCACATACTTGAAATCTAGGTCAGCTAATAGGCGTATTAATTGAGTTGAAACTAAGGAAAGATGCGTTATTTTTCGTTGTTGTAATAGCGACAAATCTAATGTTGTTTGCGTTAAATGCAAGCAAGCACCTGCAATCATAGTGCGAAGAACGGTTGCATACCCGCCGATATGAAATAGCGGTAACGATAATAAGTTATGATCATTTATGTCTAAAGGGATAAGAGTTTGTGAGCCTAAGGCACTGAAAAAATGGTTTTGATAGTGATGTACGATCGCTTTAGGAAAGCCACTGCTACCAGAAGTGAAAATAATATTACAAGGCTGCAAAGGGTTAATCGATAACAAGGGCAAAGGATGTTTAATTGCATCATTAGTAACCGTAAAATCAATCGTCAATGTATTTAATTCAATGTGATTTGGTTGGGTATTTTTATTACTAGCAACCCAGCAATAATCGCTATTTAATATATCCAGACGTTGTTTAATTTCTGAGTCTGTAAAGCGTGGGTTCAGTGGGCAAAATAACCATCCTAGTCGAATAGACAATAGCTGTAACAGCACTAATTCAATGCCATTGTTGGCAATACAAATTAATCTAATTGGTTGTTTTTCAGTGTTCACGGTTTGAATTTGTGGTGATAACTGTTCCTGTAAGTTGATTAATAAACTATCTATTTGTTGATAAGTAAATTGTTGTTGATCGCTTTGTAACGCAATAGATTGAGCGTTATTAATCGCTTGCCAGCGAATTGGGCAGTGAGTTATTAAGATTGCCATAAACAGGTCGCCTGAGTTATCAATGTTTTCTGCAACTCACTAGTATTATTGTATTGCTCGGTAACCTGTCTTTGAAAAACATGCAAAGTATCTAAGCCGAGGCTGAACGATATATTGTAAACTTGTTGCCATTTCATGGCTAAATAATGAAGTTGATTTACTGCAATAGGGGACTCAAAACTCGCACTGATACTCACGGTTAATTGTTGCTCTTGGGCATGTATTAATAACGCGTTAATTCGTTCTGGATATCCAATCAAAGTTGGTTTAATGACCAATGCTTTAATACAAGGATGAATTGGTAAGTATTGATTTGATAACAAGCTTTCATCTAATCCAATGCAGACGTTAAATTTTTCTGAAATAGTTAAGTTATCAGCAAGTGAGACTGTTGGTTCTTCAATATAATCAATATGTTGACGATTTGTTTTTGTTAAAAATTCCACATATTGTTGTGCTGTCCACTGTTGATTAGCATCTAACCTAAAACGTATTTTAGGGTTAAGTGAAATTAAACTAGAGAGTATTTCAACTTCTTGTTCAATACTCATTCGAGCAACTTTTAGTTTTACTAAAGGTGGATAATTTAAGCTTTGATAGCGCAGTAATATCTCGCTTGGATCACCTTGTAATAACGAAATAGAATTCAGTTCATTGACTTTTTTAAGTGATTGCCATGGAATTTGCTGCTGCAAACAAGAAAGTGCAAAGCTGACACTAGGTAGTAATAAGTTGTCTAACGCAATTGACTCTATATTTTGTGTGTCGGTTTTGAGTAATTTCAGTAGTTGTTGCTCACATTGTGCAAGCGTTTCATCGCTAAAACCGGGAAGGGGGCAACATTCTCCGATAAAGTCTTTTCCACTTGGATTATGCTCAATAATCCATAAACCTTGTCGCTCTGCTAATTGATGCCCTTTAAAGTGAATCGGCTGATTAAAAGGCAACGAAAAGCGATATAAACTTAATGATTTATTCGTGGTTTTTAAGTTGTTCATATAGCGACTAACAATAACTTAATGGAACACGAGCGGTCAGTTTGGTCACAAGCTCGTAAGCAA
>JAOFNL010000090.1 GCA_028041985.1 Psychromonas sp.
CAATTCCCCCATACACAACCCGTATCAAGCGCATACACTTCTGCCCCTTCTGATTGCCCATTAGCGCATTGATTTGTTTGCCCTAAAAGTGCAGCCCAATGACCGAATAAGATGGGCTGTGTATGTTTTCGTGGTGTGATTGAAAACCAAGGGAGTAACAAGTTACCATCGGTTTTATCTGGTGCTAATTTGTTTTTAAACTCTAGTTCACCCTCAAGCGTACAATATCGCATGCGAGTAAATACATTAATGATGTAACGTAAGCGCTCGATGCCTGACAGTGATTTGTGCCATTTAACGGGGTGATCACCGTACATGTTTTTTAACAAGTATTGATAGTTTTCACTGTGCAATTCTTGTTCAACTTCCAACGCTAATTGCTTTGCGTTTGCGATGTCCCATGATGGTAATATCCCAGCATGAACCATGATGAATTTATGTATGGGGTGTTCTAATAAAAGTGGTTGTTGGCGTAACCATGTGAGCAGTTCTTGACTATCCTCAGCGTCTAAAATAGTCGTTATTTTGTCTTTTTCTTTTGCTGCATGCACACCAATTGAAGTGGCGAGCAAGTGTAAATCATGATTGCCAAGGATTACTTTTGCATTGATATTTTTAAGGAAACGCAGTACTTCAAGTGATTTAGGGCCTCGAGCGACTAAGTCTCCCGCCACCCACAACTCATCTGTGCCTTGTTTAAAGTCTGCTAAAGATAACAATTGTAACAATTCATCAAAACAACCTTGAATGTCACCAACGATATAAGTCGCCATGCTTTATCTATGCTTCCTGTTGACGGTCGTAAACATAGTTTGCAACGCGTACATATTCTTCAACTGAAATGTTTTCAGCTCGGTGCCCAATGTTAATGTCTAAGGCCGTTAGTTCTTCTGCAGTTAGCAACTCACGCCATCCGTTACGAATTGTTTTACGGCGTTGATTAAACGCCATTGAACATACTTGATTTAATACTTTTAAGCTTTTAGCAATAAAAGGAGGCGTATCATAAGGCTCTAATCGTACGACTGCAGAATCAACTTTGGGTGCTGGTTTAAAGGCTGTTGGAGGTACTTCTAAAACTGGAATTACATTACAGTAATATTGAGCCATTACGCTTAAACGACCGTAAGCTTTGCAGTTTGGGCCTGCACACAAACGGTTAACCACTTCTTTTTGTAACATAAAGTGCATGTCGGATATTTTGTCTGCAAAATCAAATAAATGGAACATTAGTGGTGTTGATATATTGTACGGCAAGTTACCAAAAACTCGAAGTTGCTTATCACCTTGTACTAGCTGCCCAAAGTCAAAACGCATTGCATCGGCTTGCGTTATTTTTAGTTTATCACGTAGGGTAGGGTGCGCTTCTAAACGAGCCGCTAAGTCTCTATCGAGTTCGACTACGTTTAAACAATTCACTTTACGTGCAACAGGTTCTGTTAGTGCACCTAAACCAGGTCCAATTTCTACTATATTATCTTCAGGTTGTGGCGCAATTGCTGCCACAATGGAATCAATGATGTAGTCATCATGTAAAAAGTTTTGTCCGAAGCGTTTACGAGCTGTATGACCTAGATGGGTTTTATCGTTCATTTAAATTAACCTTGTTGATGTTACTTTGGACCATCGTAATAGCCTCGTGGACTGCACATAATAAACTGCCGGAGTCAGCTTTGCCTGTGCCTGCTAAATCTAATGCTGTACCGTGGTCTACTGATGTTCGAATAAATGGCAACCCTAGTGTGATATTAACCGATTGACCAAAACCTTTGTATTTAAGCACAGGCAAACCTTGGTCATGATACATGGCTAATACGGCATCTGCATGTTGTAAATATTTATCTTGAAATAGTGTATCTGCTGGTAAAGGTCCGACTAATTGAATGCCTTCTGAACGCAATGCTTCAAGGGTAGGTTCAATAACGTCAATCTCTTCTCGCCCCATATGACCACCTTCACCAGCATGTGGGTTTAAACCGCAGACGTAAATAGTGGGCTTTTCTATGCCATATTTTGCAATTAATTCGTTATTTAATATGGTAATAATATCCCTTAACAACGAAGAAGTGATGGCTGACGGTACAGCTGATAGTGGTAAATGTGTTGTTGCTAGTGCTACTCGTAATCCTGTTGTTGCTAACATCATTACCACTAGGTCAACATTTGCTTGCTCAGCAAAAAACTCAGTATGGCCACTAAAGATCACGCCCGCATCATTAATTATACCTTTATGCACGGGGGCTGTTACCACGGCTGCAAATTCACCACTTAAACAACCTTGACTAGCAAATCGAAGTGTATCTAAAACATACTTGCCATTGTTAACATTGAGTTCACCCGCGATAACAGAAGTAGCAGTTGCAATATGTGCGATAGTTAACTCGCCAATGGATTGGCTTTGTTTGGTGTTGTTAACATCATATTCGATAAAATTTATTGGCTTATTTAATAAATTAGCTCGTTCTTTTAAGAGTGTTAAATCTGCACATATAATCAATTCCACAGGCCAAATTTTATCGGCAAGTTGTAATATAAGATCAGGTCCTATGCCGCCAGGTTCGCCTGCCGTTACTACAATACGAGGTAACATTACTCTTCCTCAATAATATATTTAGGATTAATGATTTTAATATAAGCTTCTTGGCGGATTTCATTTAGCCAAGCATAAACCTCAGCAGGAAAACGTTGTCTAAATAATAGCGAATAGGCTTTTTGTTTCGTGGCTTGATCGGTTGTATCAGCTTTTCGTTTATCGATAACTTCTAATATGTGCCAGCCATGAACCGTATGAAAAGGTTGACTTATTTCACCGATAGGTTGTGAGATTGCGGCATCTCTGAACTCAGGTACATATACACTTGGGTCTGCATAGCCAAGCTCTCCACCCTTTACTGCAGAGCCAGGATCTTGAGAATATTCTTTGGCTAGTTCATCAAAGGTTTTAGTCCCATCTATTATCTGTTGGCGTAAGTTGCTTAATAATTCTTTTGCTTTTTCATCGCTTAAAATAATATTTGATTTAACTAAAATATGACGAGCATTCACTTCTTCTGTAATAACACTTTCTGCGCCTTTTTTATCCAATACTTGAATAATATGAACCCCCATTTTAGAGTGGAAAGGTCCAATTACATCGCCTTTTTTATTTGACTCCGTTAACTGACCAGCTAATAAACTCGGTATGGAATCCATTTTACGCCAACCCCAATCTCCTCCCTCAAGGGCTTTAGGTCCTTCTGAGTTTTCAATCGCAAGTTGTTTAATATCCGCACCATTTTCTATTTGAAGTGCCAATTCATTCGCTTTTTCATCGACGGCTAATTTTTTTTCTGGTGAAGCTTCAGGCGAGACTTTTAGCAGTATATGGGCAAAGTTGAACTCAAGAGTTTCTTCGCCTTGTTGATTGAGTCTTTCAACCATTTGATCAACTTCTTGATCGGTAATATTAATACGTTGGCGTACCATGACTTGGCGAATTTCATTAATGGTTAACTCGTTGCGAATATCTTCAACAAAAGCGTTATAATTTTTGCCAGATGCTTCTATATCTTCACGCATCTTTAATAAGCTTTTATTTCGGTTTCTAGCTATTTCTTCTAATGTTTGATTAAGCTGAGCATCACTGATACGCATGCCGATTCGTGTAGCTACTTGTATTTGTAATACATCACTGATTAATTTATCTAGCACTTGTTTGTCAAAATCATCCATATCAGGTAATGGCTGACCGTTTTCTTTATAACGTGTTATCAACTCACGTTTCATCGTAGCGAGATCGCTACTTAAAATAAGTTCATTGTTGACAATGGCTTCTATTTTATCAATTTGTACTTCTGCTGCAAAAGTAGTTTGATGTGCGGAAAATACGAGAAATAGTGCACAGATGATTGTTTTTGTTAATTTCATTATTCACTCATTACTTTAAATAAAATGGACGGCCATAGTCGAATAACCCTTGATCGCTAGTTGCATCGCCTACGCCACCTAGCCCCATTAACTCAACGGTTAATCCAATACTTCTTTCTGTTTCTATACTGTCTTCAGAGTACGAGGTTTCGTAATTAGCCAACATATGTTTATCATAAGTTAGCCCAATTGCCCAACAACAAGATTGATACTTAACCCCTATAATACTTTCAAATGTATTATCATATTCAACGTCATAATAATAACTAGCAAAAGTGGTCCATTGGGTGTCTATTGACCAGTTTATCTTAGTACCTAACTGGTTAACAACTTCATACCATTCCGCATCCTCATCCTCTTTATAATAGCGATAGCTTAATTGCATGAAAGTATTGTAAGCCCAACGTTTTTCAAAAGTCGTATTCGCACGTTTGATAATATTTTCATCACTACTCCACTCTAAACCTGCGTGTAAAAAATAGTTATTTTCAAAGTTAAGGTCAAATTCTCCAATTAATGATGAACGGCTGTACTGTTCTGCATCAGTGTCATCATCGGTAGGCAAAACGGTTTTAGATTCCGTAATGTAATAATTTTGGCCAACGGCGAAGCGAAACGTCTCTTTTCCTTTGGGGTTTAAGAAACTACTTGATAGACCAATTGTGATTTGATTGGCGTCAGCTATTCTGTCGTAGCCAGAATAACGATTATCTCTGAACAAACCATAATAATCCTGTTGCAAGGTGGTTGTGTCGTATAAACCGATATTGGATTGGTCGTGGTATGGTACATACAAATATTGAATTTGTGGTACTAATGTTTGACGATAATTGTTGTCAAAAAGAGAGAAATCTCGTTCTAGATTAATACCTGAATGTATTTTAAAAGAAGGTAGGTAACGTGTAGCTGTTTCATCCAATTCATCATACCAAGTATATTTGGTCGCATTATCTAAATTTTGTTGATAATAACTCATCATGTATTTTAATTCTGTATTAATAAATACTGAGTCGTAATAAAGGGGCAGTGTTAATTTAGGCTCTACGTATAAACGTGTACCTGTGTAGACCTCATCATCAATGTTATCGAACTTACTAATTTCTGAATACCAGTCAAATTGCAGACCTTTCCAATTTAAAGGCTGATAAGCACTTAAAGCGACTTTAGGTAAAACAGTAAAAGGGGTGTCAGTATCACCAAGAACTTGGAAATTTCTAACTTCAATTTCACTATTCCAGTTTACTTTGGTATAACTCAATTTGGCTGTTTGTAATAATTGGTTGTCACTTCGAGAACCATAATCTGTGTCTATATCACTGAAGTAATAATCATCACTCACTTTGTTATAGTCTGCTGCAAAGTTCCAATCTTTTGCGAAGTCAATATCATGATCAAAATGCATTAAGTAACGTGTTTCTTCACGAATTCTATCATCACTTAAATATTCTAAATGCGCAGTACCAGCTCCGATATCAAATAAATAGCGATATTCAGTCATTAGTAACATGCCACGCTCTTGCATATAAGTTGGGGTGAATGTCGCATCCTGATTCGGGGCAATATTGATATAGATAGGTTGGTCAACAGTAATACCATTTACTGAAGACATTTTGTAACTAGGAAATAACAAACCTGTTTTACGTCTATCAGACAGTGGATAGCTTATGTAAGGAAAATAAAATACAGGTACTTCTTTTATTTTTAATATGGCGTTATAAGCGCTGCCCATATCTTCATCATTGTCGATGTAGATGGTTGATGCATCGATACTCCAAGTAGTATCTTCAGGTGGACAAGCTGTATAGGAAGATGAATCAAGGTGGTATAGTTCTTGTCCGTTATCATGAATACGATCTGCGTTACCGCGTCCACCTTGCCCATGAAATTGATATTGGGTTTGGTATAAGTAAGATTCATTGGTTTTTAAATTGGTATCAATTTTATCGGCAAAGAGTGTGATTTGCCCATTTACAAATGAAGCATCGCCTATTGCACTGGCTTCTTCTGTATTTCGGTTATAAGTAAGAGAGTTTGCCTTTAGTGTTTTATCTCCTTGGGTTAAATTCACTTTACCTTGATAAGTGATTTTATTGTTAACACCATTGAGAGAATCCGCGCCTATACCAACAGGTATTAAACGACTGTCAATTTTATTAGGATTAAGTACCACAGGAGGGACGTTTTGATAACACTGCTTAAAAAAGTACTTTACATCACGAGGTTCATATTTTTCTTCTAAAGAAACGGGCTCAAGTGCTTGCATTACTTCGTTATTATCTATTTCAGTGGTATTTTCTGGATCTTGCTCTATATCATTTTCAGTTTGTTGAGCAATAACTAAGCTAAAAGGAAATAATATTAATAATATGGGGAAAAATTTAAACATAAATAACTCACTACATGTGCTTAGAAATAGAAGAAGGCGCTAAGCATAAACAATAATAACATGACCTTCATATAATAGAGTAAACTTTTGCTTGCTCCAATCTTTGATTCGCCATTCGCTGAGTATTTTTGTTATTTAATACAAATAATTGGTAAATCTTCACATAGTTAGTCAAAATAATAGACACTTTCAATGTTTTCTTAATTTAAAGGTAATCTTTCGTTATGCGTATATGGGGTAAGTTATTAGGTGGTTTTTTTGGTTTTATGTTTGGGCGCTATTGGGGTCTTGTATTGGGCGTTTGGTTAGGACATAAATTTGATGTAGCGGTTGGTAGTAACTTTAACATGCAAGATGGCATATTAGGTGGCCGCGCAAATAGCGCTGAAAAACAAAAAATATTCTTTGAAACTACCTTTTCAGTGATGGGCCATGTCGCTAAATCAAAAGGCCAAGTGACCAGTACCGATATTCAAGTCGCTAATGCTTACATGGATCAAATGAACTTACATGGGGAAGCGCGTACACAAGCACAAGCAGCCTTTACTGAAGGTAAAAAAGCAGATTTTGCCTTAACAGAAGCATTACAAGTTTTTAAGACTGCCCTTCATGGTGAGCGAAATGTTTTACAAATGTTTTTGGCAATTCAAGTGCAAGTGGCTAATTCAGATGGTCATATTGATGACAATGAAAAAAATATTCTTTATACCATTTCAGAAGTCTTAGGCTTTTCTCGATTTGAATTAGATCGTTTAATACAAATGATTGAAGGTCAGCAGCAATTCCATCGCGGTAATCAAGGTAGCGCAGGCCAACAGTTTAATAAAGCACAAGTTGAAGAAGATGCTTATAAAGTTTTAGGGGTTGATAGCAGTACTAGCGATAAAGAGATAAAACGAGCTTATCGTAAGTTAATGAGTCAAAATCACCCTGATAAATTAGCATCTAAAGGGCTACCTGAAGAGATGATGGAATTGGCTAAAGAGAAAGCTCAAGACATTCAGAAAGCTTATGAAGTTCTGCGTAGCAGTCGTGGTTTTAAATAATGATATTATCGGTAATTAAGCGTTACAGTCTGCAACTTGTTTTTACATTAAGTTTGTTATTAGGGCTACAATTACCGAATTTTTTGCAGCAATATGAACTACGACTACAGGGACATTTCGCTGAAGCTGAACTACAACTCTCCCAGTTTCAGGCGCTTGCTGACGTTTATTTTTCTGGAGATTTACAGGGCTTAATTAATAAACATAAAAGTAGCTCTGTTGCATTGTTTCGTGATGAAGCTGTGGTGATTGAAAACAGTTTATTACGAGTACAATATCTACAACAAAAAATAGACAACCTTAATCAGCCTATTTGGTACCGTCTAGGTTTATTAACTCAGTCAATCAAAGAGCCTATTTTTAAGGAGGCTTGGGGTAATTATCAAGCTAATATTGTTCTCAATCAACAAGCGATTGTGGTTGGAGTATCAGTCGCACTTTTTCTGATGCTACTGCTTGAACTTACTTTTTATTTGCTATCTGCTTCTTTCCGTTACTTCAGGCAGCGTGGGTTAAATAGACAATCCAATGGAGAAGCTCATTAAAGAGATTGCTTGACGCTTTTTATTACATACTCATGTTAAAAAATATATAATCCCGCTACTCTAATCATTGCCTAATCAGTAAGTTAATTTTGTTATCATGTTTTTTATATCTTAAAACATCTTTAATCAGCTTTTAACAGAATTAATTGTCGCTTATTACGTATTAATTTTGCATCTCATCTGCTGCTTCTCTATTATTACGGG
>JAOFNL010000091.1 GCA_028041985.1 Psychromonas sp.
TAGATGTTGAAATTCCTTTAGCAATGCCGAACATTATGGCAGGTGTTAACCAAACGATATTAATGTGTTTATCAATGGTAGTAATTGCTTCTTTAATTGGAGCAGAAGGATTAGGTTCTGATGTATTGCAAGCATTACAGTTTGCCGCTAAAGGACAAGGTTTATTAGCTGGCTTAGCGATTTTATTTTGTGCAATGATCATTGACCGTATAGTTCAAGGTGCGTTTAAGCTCGACAAAAAAAGTTAATAAAAAATAATAGAAAATAAACAATAGTGAAGTGGATCTCGTATACATTCCACTGTCAATTCAGCAACAATAAATAGAGAAGGTAAAATATGAAAGTATTAGTAATGGTAAAACGAGTGACCGATCCGAACGTTACAATTAGACCTAATACGGACAATAGTAATGTGGAACTAACCAACGTAAAAATGACAATGAACCCATTTTGTGAAATTGCGACTGAGGAAGCTATTCGCCTTAAAGAAGCTGGTATTGCAACAGAAATAATTGCGCTAACAATTGGTGATCGTCAATCTCAAGACCAATTGCGCACGGCGATGGCAATGGGAGCAGATCGCGGTATATTGATTGAAACAGATGCAACATTAGAGCCGTTACATATCGCTAAACTGGCCGCTAAAGTAATCGAAGAAGAAGAGATTGAATTAGTGCTTCTGGGGAAACAATCCAGTGATAAAGACAATAACCAAACAGGACAAATGCTCGCTGCCATAAAAAACTGGGGGCAAGCAACTTTTGCTTCTAAATTAGACATTGAAAATGAAAAAAGTGACCGTAACACGTGAAGTCGATACAGGCTTACAAACAATTGGCCTTAATCTTCCTGCTGTTATTACCTGCGACTTACGCCTTAACACACCACGTTTTGCTTCCTTACCTAATATTATGAAAGCAAAACGCAAACAACTGGACATCAAACCTGCAGAGGATTTTGGTATTAACTTAACCGGACACATAAAATTATTACATGTTGAATCACCACAGGTACGCGAAGCCGGTGAAATCGTTGGCTCTGTTGCAGAACTTATTGAGAAACTAAAAACCGTAGAAGGAGTGCTGTAAATGACTATTTTAATTATTGCTGAACATGACAACATCAAACTAAAAGAAATTACACTTAACACGGTGACTGCCGCAACGGAAATTGGCACAGAAATAGATCTATTAATCGCAGGTGAGAATTGTCAATCTGTTGCTGAAGAAGCTGCCAAAGTCAGTGGTGTTAAACGTGTTTTAGTCGCTGATAATGCTTGTTACAAGGGGCAACTCGCTGAAAATGTATCGGCCTTAGTACTATCCATAGCCGATAATTATAGCCACATCATGTCACCGTCGACTGCCAATGGAAAAAATATCCTACCGCGTGTTGCAGCTAAATTAGACGTGTCTGTTTTATCGGACGTTATGGCTGTTATCAGTGCTGATACTTTTAAGCGTTCTATCTACGCGGGTAATGTCATTGCTACACTTCAATCACTGGATCCTATTAAAATTATTACTGTTCGCGGTACAGCATTTTCGTCTTGCGAAAAAAATGGAAGCGCAACCATCGAGCCAATAAAATCTGTCCATAATGAAGCTCTTTCTATCTTTATCAATGACAATTCAGTGGTTAATGAAAGACCAGAGCTAACGTCAGCAAAAATTGTTATTTCAGGTGGTCGTGGCATGCAAAATGGAGAAAACTTCTCCATGCTTGAAAAAGTAGCGGATAAAGTTGGTGCAGCTGTTGGCGCAACTCGTGCTGCCGTTGACGCAGGATTTGTACCTAATGACATGCAAGTCGGGCAAACAGGGAAAATTGTTGCTCCTGATTTATATATCGCCGTTGCTATATCAGGAGCCGTTCAACATTTAGCGGGTATGAAAGAATCCAAGGTGATTGTTGCAATTAATAAAGACCCCGATGCTCCCATTTTCCAAGTAGCAGATTATGGGCTCATTGCAGACTTATTTGATGCACTACCTGAACTAGAGAAAGCACTCTAAACATTGTAAAAAATTTTTAATTAAGGAGAGCCTCGATGCGTGAGTCGATGGAATTTGATGTTGTTATCGTTGGTGCAGGCCCTGCAGGCCTTTCTACGGCCTGTCGATTAATGCAACAATCACAGAAAGAAGAGCGAGAATTGAGCATCTGTGTTATTGAGAAAGGCTCAGAAGTAGGTGCGCATATTTTCTCTGGAGCGGTTTTTGAGTCTCGCGCATTAGATGAACTATTTCCAGATTGGAAAGAGCGCGGAGCCCCACTCAACACTCCTGTAACCAGTGATGAAATTTATCTACTAAAGAGCGCGGAGAAAGCACAAAAACTACCTAACAGCTTAGTACCTAAAACCATGCATAACGAAGGTAATTACATTATTAGTGTTGGTAACCTATGCCGTTGGTTAGCTGAGCAAGCTGAAGCTATGGGTGTCGAAATATTTCCTGGATTTCCTGCCTCAGATATTCTGTATGGCGATGAAGGTCAAGTCAAAGGAGTTATCACTGGTGATATGGGAATTGATGCTAAAGGGCAACAAAAAAGCGATTATATGCCAGGTATAGAATTACATGGGAAATATACTATTTTCTCTGAAGGTTGCCGCGGTCATCTAGGCAAGCAACTCATTAAAAAATATGATCTTGATAGCGAGTCAGATCCTCAACATTATGGAATTGGTCTTAAAGAGCTTTGGACCATTGATCCTCGCAAGCATAAAGCAGGTCTTGTAGTACATGGCGCAGGTTGGCCATTAAACAAGGATACTGCGGGCGGTTCATTCCTTTATCATGCTGAAAATAATCAAGTAATGGTCGGTATTGTTATAGATTTAAGTTATTCCAATCCGTTTATTAGTCCATTTGATGAATTGCAACGAATGAAGCACCACCCTATTTTTAAAAAGACACTTGAAGGTGGAACTCGAGTTTCTTATGGCGCACGTGCAATCGCAAAAGGAGGACTAAACTCTTTGCCTAAAATGCACTTTCCAGGAGGTTTATTAATTGGCTGTGATGCTGGTACGTTAAATTTTGCCAAAATAAAAGGCACACATACAGCAATGAAAAGTGGCATGTTAGCAGCAGATAGTATTTTTGCTGCTCTCAATAGTGAAGAACCAATTAGCAATGAATTAAGTTCCTTTACAGAAACATTTAAAAGCTCTTGGTTACACGAAGAACTTCACCAAACGCGTAATTTTGGACCTGCGATGCATAAGTTCGGTACTTATATGGGCGGTGCTTTTAATTACTTAGACCAAAATTGGTTCAAGGGTAAACTACCATTTACGCTACATGATACTAAACCTGATCATGAGCAATTAAGGCCAGCATCAGAATACACTGATATCAAATACCCTAAACCTGATAACACAATTAGCTTTGATAAGCTTTCTTCAGTTTTTATCTCTAATACAAATCATGAAGAAGACCAGCCCTGCCATCTAAAATTACAGAGCCAGTCAATTCCTTTAGAGAAGAACCTTGCTTTGTTTGCAGGCCCTGAAGCACGCTTTTGCCCAGCAGGGGTTTATGAATTTATAGAAAACCCTGAAAGCCAACAACAGTTACAAATCAATGCACAAAACTGTTTGCACTGTAAAACATGCGATATCAAAGACCCGACTCAAAACATCACTTGGCAAGTGCCAGAAGGTTCAGGAGGCCCTAATTACCCGAACATGTAATGTTTATTAATAGTCGGTGAATAAATTATTTCACCGCTAACCAACACTATAAAGCTTCTATTTTAAGCAGAAAAATTAAGGTATTAACAATGACAATTGAAAAACAAAAAGAGTTTATTTTTACCGCTACATGTTCAGCAAAAAGTAGCATTGTTGCATCAGTCACCTCATTTTTATCAGAACGAGGTTGTTATTTAAGTGAGTTATCTCAATTTGATGATCCAATCACAAAACGCTTTTTTATGCGGACTGTAGGTTATATTGAATCAGGTGATCATACTTTTGAAGATCTCAGCAAACAGTTCCAAGAAGTAGCTGAAAAGTTTGAAATGGAATGGAAGTTAGAACCCGCGGACAAGCCGTGTAAAGTATTATTAATGGTGAGCAAATTCGACCATTGCTTAGCTGATCTTTTATACCGTTTACAAAAAGGTGAAATCAATATGGAGGTCACAGCAATTGTATCTAACCATAAAGATTTACGTCCAATGGCTGAACGCGAAGGGATCCGTTTTATTTACTTACCCGTTACCAAAGACAATAAACCAGAACAAGAAAAAGCGTTAATGGACATTGTAGAAGAAACTGGAACTGAATTAGTAGTTTTAGCTCGCTATATGCAAATTCTATCTAATGAACTTTGTGAAAAATTATCAGGCCGAGCAATCAATATACACCACTCTTTCTTGCCTGGTTTTAAAGGGGGTAAACCTTACCATCAAGCACATGAACGTGGTGTTAAGTTAATCGGGGCAACTGCTCACTATGTTACATCTGATCTTGATGAAGGTCCTATCATCGAACAATCGGTACAGAACGTTGACCACACATTTTCGCCAGAATCATTAGTGGCAGTTGGCCGAACAACTGAAACCGTTGCACTAGCAAAAGCGGTAAAATTGCATACACAGAGCCGTACTTTTCTTTACGGAAATAAAACGATTATCTTCCGTTAGATAGCACTGATGTTCGATATCATTAACTATATAATTAATTATAAAACCAGCAACAAGGAATTAATATGACAGCAAAACATATTGATGGAAAACTTATTTCCAAAACTGTTCGTGCCGAAGTCGCCACACTTGTTAAAACTCGTTTAGAAAAAGGGTTATCGGTTCCTGGCTTAGCTGTTGTGTTAGTTGGGCAAGACCCAGCATCTCAAGTTTATGTAAATAGTAAGCGTAAAGCATGCGATGAAGTTGGTTTTATTTCTAAATCATTTGATTTACCGGAGACTGCCAGCGAAGCGACTTTATTGGCTCTAGTAGATACACTTAATGAAGACCCTCAGATCAATGGTATTTTAGTACAGCTACCTTTGCCTGAGGGGATGGACACGACTAAAGTAATAGAGCGTATTAAACCAGAAAAAGATGTTGATGGGTTCCATCCTTATAACGTGGGTCGCCTCTGTCAACGTATTCCTAAATTACGCTCTTGCACTCCTAAAGGAATAATGACGTTATTAAATCGTTATGATATTCCATTAAAAGGAAAACATGCTGTTATCATAGGAGCATCTAATATCGTTGGCCGTCCAATGGCACTAGAATTGCTGCTTGCTGGTTGTACTACTACAGTTTGTCATCGATTTACAAACGACTTAGAAAGCTTTGTTAAGCAAGCAGATATTCTAGTCGTTGCAGTGGGTAAACCAGGCTTTATTCCTGGAGATTGGATTAAAGTAGGTGCGGTTGTGATCGATGTGGGTATCAACCGTTTACCTTCAGGTAAACTTATTGGTGATGTGGAATTTGACATAGCGGCGCAAAGAGCAAGTTTCATTACTCCTGTTCCTGGTGGTGTAGGACCAATGACAGTCGCGACATTAATAGAAAATACACTGCTTGCTTGTGAACTGTGAGCAACGACTTCTCATTGTTGTGTAACAAAGAATAATGATCTGAATGTTTACTCAGGGCTAAATCATGAATAGCCTAAAAAACAGACAGTGCCATGTTCGAAAATATAGTGATATGCATCTAATGATCATTTTTATCGCAATGATCGACTAGCAGATCATATTTAGCTGTGATCTTATAGTTCTCTTTCAGTGTATAGAGAAGCCAGCAATGAATGGATTAACCTTGTTAGATCATATCTATGCAACAGTACGTCATATCGATTACATCGAGCAAGTCCTTACAGGGCGGGTGTTTTATGATTTCGCCCTGAGCACCAAAGTCTGGGTATACGCTGTTTTAAAGTAACGTTACTATTTGAACTCTGTTTTTTCAGAAAAGACAACGTATAAAACTGTTGAAAAATTTGGCGCAGAGCATCGCATCGATTTAGTTGAACTTAAAGCGACAACCACAGCAGTATTTAAAGAAAGTGGAAAGATACCTGCTATTAAACATATCAATGCTTTCTTCGGTTTGGGGCGCCCACTTCCCTTATTGTCAACAAAAAATTACGTTGAGCAAATCGAGTTATCAATGAGTAGTGAACAAGTAGAATAACGTTTATGGATGGTTTATGTCCTTCCTCACTGAATAGGTGTAATGGCATACTTAATTCTCCGTTGAGGCAATATGTCCGGGATGAATGATAAGTTGCTATTTTTTTTCATATTCGTTTATTTAGTATCATTTAAATTTTACAGTTAGTTAAGTCTCCTGTTAAATTTCCGGTATATTGACGACCTAACTTTTCAAGTTCATCTGCACTCAGAATAATGGATTTAGGCTTAGTACACCTATCGCTAATATGTTGATTAGATGTCGATGTTGCTTCTAAATTTTGTTGTATCTTACAAAACTGTCCCATAAAAAAATTGACCGATTTTAAGTAATCACGAAAAACAGTCGTACTGGTATTTGTGTAGCAGTTAACAATTGCTTCAATATCAGGATTATCTATATTGTCGTTGACAGCACTTATGGTCTTTGCAATAGCGCCATCACCATTTGAAAAACCGCCTAATTTGCCGATCGATTCATAAATGATGTGCTGTGTTTTAAATTCTCAATTTCATCTTGATCTTCTGAGAAAAAATAAACTCCCAAAATAAGAGCAACTATAAAACAACCAAAAACAACCAATGCACTACTAAAAATTTTAATGGTTTTAATATTTTTTCAAGATATTTACCTCTCTTAAGAGATTGCTCGGAGTGTTTGGCCATCAGTAATGGCCAATTTCTCATTTTCAATTATTAATCGATTTGCATGATTCTCTTGTAACTAAAGAGCATGGAACCACAATCTTTTTAACCTCTGAGTTCGATAGTTCACTACTTAACATAGCCAGTAATAGTTTTGCTGATTCCAACCCTAAATTATAAGAGTCTTGCTGAACCACTGTAATAGGCACTTTGAACATTTCTACCATAGGTATTTCATCAAATCCGATGATAGACACGTCATCCGGAACATTAATTTTATACTGATTGAGTTGTATAAGTAAGTCAGTGGTAATGGCTAAATGTTGTGTAAAAAAGGCAGTGGGTGGGTTGTTTGCTTGTAACAGTGAAATAGGTGATTCGATAAAACCTACATCGCGTTGCCAGTACTGAATTAGGTTCTCATCTGACTTAATGTCATGTGCTTTAAGTGCATCCATATAACCTTGGTAACGTTCCGTTCTTGATAAATTTCCTTCAAATTCCTGAGTTAAAAAACTGATACGTTTATGCCCGAGATTGATTAAATGTTCGGTGGCTGTTTTTGCTGCCAGTCGATAATCCGATAGCACGATATTGGTTTGACAATCTTGGTATTCCAATTGGAATTGAACAATAGGAAAACCGTTCTGTACATATTCATTAATGAGATCGTTATTCTTACCTGTTGATGTGATGATAATTCCATCAACACACATCTGCTTGAGAGTGACCAGTGAGCGTCTTTCAATTTGCTCATTAAAGTCAGTGTTATAAATCAGAACGTTATAATCATTTTTCTTGCATAAATCATCAATGCCACGCAGTACTCGACTAGTATTGAATCCAGCAATATCTCGCACAATGACGCCAATGGTTTTCGTTTTATCACTTTTTAAACTGCGAGCAATGGGATTAGGCACATAATTCAACTCTTCAACCGCTAAACGGATTTTTTCTTTAGTAGTGGCAGACATGTGTCCAAAACGGCCATTTAAATACTGAGATATCGTACTTTTCGACACTCCAGCGCGTGTAGCAACATCAATAATTCTAATTTTAGGCATTTTATTTTTGTGATCTATTTAAGATATTTGGGGTGGATTGTTGACATTCTAATCACTTCAATTAATATTATCTAGTAAATCGGTTTACTAAATCGATTTTCAAATAATAAAAAGCTGTTTAATAAAGGCTTAAAGTGGGTTACTAAATAAAAAATAA
>JAOFNL010000092.1 GCA_028041985.1 Psychromonas sp.
AGAATTCAGGTTAGGTCGTAAGAAGTGAACGCCAAAGTGGCGGACTTGTGATAGTTAGATGGAATAATATAAAAGGGCTTTTAATGAAAACTCGCCTGAACGGCGAGTTGAATATTGATTATGGCTGGTGGGTCGAGTAAATAGAGTATTTAACTATTATCCCTGATAATTGCTCCAGGCTCAGGACAAATAGCGATGCATCTTGGACTTTCAATATCATCACACTCACTACATTTTGCAGGATCAATAACAAATAGATTACCCACTATGCTAATTGCGCCTGAAGGGCAAACCGTTTCACAGGCATAGCAGGAATAACAGCTTTTAGTTATTTTCAAGGGCATCGTTAAGCGACCTCTACTTGTTGACGTTCAGCCCACTTGCTTTCTGCTAGTGCTTCATAATTAGAAAAAATATCAGCTAAAGTGGCATCAATAGGGTGATAAGCATAATCAACCACGGGTTTGATGTTTACTTTTTCTAACGCTTCGTTCGGTGGCGTACCAATACGACAACAAAGTACTAAATCCACGCCATGCAATGCTTTAATGGTATTCTCTAAATTAGTTTCGTTAGCCTCTGCACTTTGTTCATGATTATCGCCGGTGCAATAACGAGGGATCCTACGTTCTCCGATATAATGTTGTTTATGTTTAGTCACCAGATAAAGTTTAAAACAGTCTGCGTGACCAAAGTGTAAGTCTATTTGTTCACTGTTTTTAGTTGCAACGGCCACGACCAAAGAAGCTTCTGTCTCCGATGCGCCTTTACTCACTACGGCAGATTGAAAACGACAACGTCCTTCCATGGTTTTTGTGTAATCCTCTGGCTCAGGATTGATATCTTTAATATTGAACTCAGCGCTTCTATCTTCTTCCAACATACCTACAGCATCTGCACGACATTGTTGGCAATGCTTCATTTGACTAACATTACCGCCAGCTAATTCGCGGACTTCATCTATTTCGGCAGGTAGAGGTTCTCTTTGTCCATTTAAACCAAAGAAAGTGCCATGCTCAGGTTTACTGATCAGTGGCATAATATTATGTAGGAATACATTGTTGCGTCTTAACTCTTGGCTTAACTCTGGTAAATGTTGATCATTAATACCGGGGATCATCACTGAGTTCACTTTGGTTAAAATCCCTGCTTTAGATAACGCAGCAATGCCTTCCATTTGACGTTGTATTAATATTCTTCCGCCTTCGACGCCTTCATAACGTCTACCTTGGTAATAGATCCATTTATAGATTTGCGCTGCAATGACTTCATCTAACGTATTAATGGTTACCGTGACATGGTCGACACCTAAACGAAGTAATTCATCAACATGATCTGTCAAGGTCAAACCATTAGTAGAAAGACAAAGTTTAATATCTGGCATTGCTTCACGGATCAGCGACAACGTTTCCATAGTACGTACAGGATTCGCTAATGGGTCGCCAGGTCCTGCTATACCAATAACAGACAATTGAGGGATCGCTTTAGCCACCGCTTGTGCTTTTAACAACGCTTCCTGTGGCGTTAATATTTCAGACACCACCCCAGGGCGAGATTCATTGGCACAATCATATTTACGATTGCAATAGTTACATTGAATATTACAGGCTGGTGCAACAGGTAAATGCATACGTGCATATTTATGGTGAGCATCGTTTGAATAACAAGGATGATTCACTACTTTTTCTTTTATCGCGCTAGGGGTAGGATCTGAACTTTTATCTTTTGTTAAATTGATGTCGGAAGTTAAAGACTCACTCTCACATTTTGATTTACAGCTAGGGCGCTTTGCTGAACTAGGTGTTGGTTTTGTTATATCATTTTTATTGTTCATAATTACCTACCTAAGAATAATGATTACTTCTCTCTATTCTGCAAACTCTATACCAGATGCCTTTCTTAAATTAAGTCTTTGATATGTAAGTTTTATTTTTTCCCCCTTTGTTTTGATTGTGCTCTTTGTTCACCTAAATTGGTGGCATAGAAGACAATTGTCGTAAAATTCACATCATTCCCTCTTTTGTTTCATAACTACATATTCCTTCTATTTATGTATTAGATCCTACAAAGCCCACAATTTTAATGTGACATACGTAGAAAATTGCAACATACGATATTTTAATTGATTGAATTTATTGATCTTTTTCTTTGGTCTGAGTTTTGCAATAACACCTAGTACAAGACTTAAATCAAGAACAAATACAAAGTGAGGTGCTTATGTGGAACTATTCGGAAACAGTGAAAGACCATTTTTTCAATCCTAGAAATGCTAAAGCGTTAGAAGACGCAAATGCAGTTGGCGATGTCGGCTCTATTAGTTGTGGTGATGCATTACGCCTAACGTTGAAAGTGAATGATGAAACAGAAATGATTGAAGATGCAGGTTTTCAAACTTTTGGTTGTGGTAGTGCCATTGCTTCATCTTCAGCGTTAACAGAATTAATTATTGGTAAAACAGTAACAGAAGCCGCTTTGTTAACGAATCAGGAAATTGTTGATTACCTAGGTGGTTTACCTGCAGAAAAAATGCATTGTTCAGTGATGGGACAAGAAGCATTAGAAGCTGCGATTGCAAACTATCGTGGCATCGAACTTGTCGATGACGACCACGAAGAGGGTAAATTAATCTGCCGTTGTTTCGCTGTCGATGAAGGAAAAATTTCACGTGCAGTAGAAAAACACGGATTAACGACCATTGAAGATGTGATCAACTACACCAAAGCTGGTGGAGCATGTACCAGTTGTCATGAAAAAATTGAAATGGTGATTGATGAAGTGATTGCAAACAAAGTCACAGAGTCTGTAGCAACGCCAACAGAACCTGCCGCGGTTAAACCTATTTCTTCATTACCTCCTACTAGCCCTTTAACACAAAAAGTACTCGAAATTTTGGGTAACTTAAGACCTTATTTACAAGCTGACGGTGGTGATGTGAGTTTAGTGAAAGCCTCTGAGCATCTTATTGTTGTGAGTTTATCAGGAGCTTGTACAGGTTGCATGATGACGGATATGACACTGGGTTGGTTACAAGAGCAATTTAGTGAAGCATTAGGTTTTGCTATTCCAGTCATTAACCATGTTCCTGAAGCACAACCAGCAGCATGAGTAAAGACAGCCTTATTCAAAAATAAATTTGAGCTAATCAGAGTGACAATGTGGGAGTAATCACAATGAAAAAGAATATCTATTTAGACAACAATGCAACGACTAAAGTTGACCCAATGGCCGTTGAAGCCATGATGCCATTATTTACTAAACAATTTGGTAATCCTTCATCCATTCATAGTTTTGGTGACCAAGTAGGCGCTAAATTGAAAGTTGCACGTAGACAGGTTGCTGATTTATTAGGTGCATTGCATGACAGTGAAGTCATTTTTACTTCTTGTGCAACCGAATCGACAACCACTGCTATCTACTCGGCATTAAAAGTGAATCCAGGTAAAAAAGAGATCATTACGACCACGGTTGAACATCCTGCGACACTGGATACTTGTGAGCAATTAGAGCGTGAGGGTTACATTATTCACCGCTTAAAAGTGAATAAAAAAGGGCAGTTAGACTTAAAAGAATATGCTGGTTTACTGTCAGAGAATACTGCATTAGTCACTGTCATGTGGGCGAATAATGAAACGGGCACACTATTCCCAATTGAAGATATGGCTCTGATGGCTAGTGAAAAAAGTGTCTTATTTCATACCGATGCGGTGCAAGTGGTAGGTAAAATCCCACTTGATATTCAAGATACTGAAATTGATATGCTGTCATTCTCCGGTCATAAGTTACATGCACCTAAAGGCATTGGTGGTTTATATGTACGCCGCGGTGTGCGTTACCGTCCATTATTACGTGGTGGTCATCAAGAGCGTGGTCGCCGTGCTGGCACAGAAAATAGCCCTGCCATTGTCGCATTTGGCGCAGCAGCAGAGCAGGCTGAACTACATCTTGAAACCATGTCTGGCAAAGTAAAAGCATTACGTGACAAGTTGGAACAAGGCATCTTATCTCAGGTTTCTCATACTTTTGTAACCGGTGACCCTGATAACCGTGTCGCTAATACTGCGAATATTGCTTTTGAATATGTAGAGGGTGAAGCAATTCTCATGCTGTTAAATCAGTTTGGTATTGCAGCTTCAAGTGGTAGTGCTTGTACTTCAGGCTCGCTTGAACCGTCACATGTGATGCAAGCAATGCAAATTCCTTTTACAGCCGCACATGGCACGATTCGTTTTTCTTTGTCTCGTTATACCACAGAGAAAGATGTTGATTATGTTATTAGTGTCGTGCCAGAAATTATCGACAAATTACGTGGTTTTTCTCCTTATTGGAAAGATGGTAAACCGCTTGATATCGAAGCCTTTGAACCCGCTGCATAAAGGTGAAAACTATGGTAACCATTAATGACACAACCTTAAGAGATGGGGAACAAACTGCTGGGGTTTCTTTCACTAGAACCGAAAAAGTAGCGCTAGCAGAAATGCTATTTAAAGCAGGAGTCCATCATCTTGAGGTCGGCATTCCCGCAATGGGTGAAGAAGAGTGTTTGACCATTGCCGCGATTCGTCATGCCTTGCCAGAAGGCACATTAATGGGCTGGTGCCGTGCGAATAAAAACGAAATTAAACGTGCGGCAGAATTGCAGTTAGATTGGGTAGATATCTCGATCCCAAGTTCAGTACAAATGATTGAACACAAATTAAAACTCAATAAATTGAGTTTGTTACGCAAAATGCAAGCGTGTATTCATTATGCCGTTTCATTGGGGTTACAGGTGTGTATCGGTTGTGAAGACGCTTCTCGTGCTGAGTTAGACTTCTTAATTGAGATTGCTCAATTAGGGGCAGAAGCAGGCGCACAGCGTTTACGTTATGCCGATACATTGGGCTTGTTAGAGCCTTTTACGGTTTATGAACAAGTCAAAACACTCATCGCTTCACAGCCTCTCGCCATTGAAATTCATTGTCATGATGATTTAGGGTTAGCAACTGCGAATACTTTAGCCGCGATTAAAGCAGGTGCTCAATTTGCTAATACGACAGTCGTTGGGTTAGGTGAGCGCGCGGGGAATGCGCCTCTTGAAGAGGTGGTGACCGCTTTGTATCAGTGCTACCAAGAGAACACGGGTATCCAATTAAGTGCATTACCCGCCCTGTGCAAAGCCGTTTCAAAAGCTGCTCGACGCCCTGTAGGCAAACAAAAAAGTTTAGTAGGTGCGCATGTGTTTACCCACGAATCAGGTATTCATGTTGATGGTTTATTAAAAGATGTTCGTAACTATCAAGGGTTAGATCCGCAGTTATTGGGTCGTCACCATAAGTTGGTATTAGGCAAACACTCTGGAATCGGGGCAGTACAAGCTGTTTTCTCTCGTATCGGAGTTTCTTTGAATCAACTACAAACCAGTCAATTGTTATCTGCCGTGCAAGCATTCGCCATCGATCGCAAACGTAACCCATCAGATAAAGAGTTACTCGGTATCAGTCATCAGATCTTAGGGTCTTTATAACCACCAATAAGGGAGAGTTTGTCATGGATGCACAATTTGATTATGGCGAAAAAGTAAGAGTCATTAAAAATATCAGAAACGACGGCACCTTCATGGGGAGTAATCGTGGGGCATTATTGATCCGCCGAGGTAGTGAAGGTTACATCAAAGGCGTCGGTAAATTCCTGCAAGATCAAGTGATCTACCAAGTCCACTTCATGGAACAAGGTTGTACCGTCGGTTGCCGTGAATCGGAATTAAGTGATTTAGCGAGCCCATGGGTGGATAGACAATTTGAGCGTGGTGACCACGTAATAGTAGATAAAGCGTTATCCAGCGAAGGGAAAATAGTCGTCAAAGAGGGTGAAAGTGGCACTATTTTAGGGTTAGAAAGCGATCAAAAGCCTTTTTATTACAAAGTTACATTTAAACGAGATGATAGCGAACAGGTGAGCGCGTGGGTGATCCCTGAAAGTGTATTGACTTTCGACCCTAGCTTGCCAGCCAAAATTATACCCACTGCTATGTTAAAAAGGAGTGCCGGATGTTAGTAAAAGAGCCGACCAAAACCGTCGTTAACCTACAATATCAATTAATTAAGTTGGCTTGGAGCCAATATCAAAGTGCACCAGAATCGCTTGATGCAACACTATTAAGCCAACTGGAACAGCAAGCAAAAGTCGCACAAAAAATCATGACAGAAGTGCTAAGTAGTGAAGAAGCGAAAGCGGAAGAGGTGAAACAGCAAGAAGTGTTATTTTTGTTTGAAGAGCTACAACAACAATTTGAAAACAAAGAAAGCTTTAAACTCTCACTGGAATCACAAAACCTAACAGAAGAGAGCTTACAAAAAGCGATTTATCATGACTTGATCTGCGAAAAAACTTTAGCGACACAAAGCCAAAACTACCCAAAAGTTACAGAAGAGGAAGCACTGACTTACTACGAGCAAAACAAAGCACGCTTTTCACAGCCAGAACGCCGCAAAGTGAGCCATCTTCTGATTACTATTAATGATGAATTTGAAACCAATGAACGCAAAAAAGCATTGGCTAAAATTGAAAAATTGCAGAACAGATTAAAACACCATATCGGCGATTTTGCTAACTTAGCCTTACAGCATTCAGAATGTCCCACATCTCTCAATAAAGGCTTGATTGGCGAGGTAACGCAAGGCCAATTGTACCCAGAATTAGACCGTGTGTTATTTAATATGAAAACAGGGCGTGTAAGTTCAGTTGTTGAAACAGAAATCGGCTTTCATCTGTTGTTATGCCATGCGATCACTGAGGCAGGCGAAATGACAAAAGCCGATGCCTTGAAAGAGATAACCGCACAACTGAATGCACATCGTCAGAAAAAAGTAGAAAGGAAATGGGTGAGAGGATTATTGGTTTAACCGCATCATTTCAAAATGTATTTACAAACAGTCCACATATAATTCCGTATTTTGTTATTAATACGGAATTCTTCTATCTATCCGCGTGATTAAGGTTTTATTTAAGTTTTTAACGTATTGATTAGTTTTATTAAATCGGTATTGTTGTATCAAATTTAAATGAATTAGATGGTTCTATCTATCCACTGTAAATATGGATAAGTTCCGTTTGAAGAGCTTAATCAATATTGAGGGTGTACGATTTGTTTTTAGGAAGTAAAACTTTAGAGAAGCTTCGAGATCTTATAAATGAAGAAACTGAATATAGATCAGGTCCTAAGATCATTCAGTTTTTTAATGAGTTAGGTTTTGACGATATATACGCACAAGGCTTTCCTTCTCGATGGGTCTTTACTGATGCGAAGTTAAATACCATCAATGGCACTCCAAATCTTGATAAGTGTATAAAAAACTTATTTTCGCCTATTAGGTTTATTGAAGCTCCCGAAAAATTAGACCATCATATTTTGGAGTTTAATAAATACCTAGCATTTGATAAATGGAAAGTTGTAAGAAGTAACGCTGAAATATCTTTTCAAAAGTTAGGTGAAGTTGAATTTAATGTTCCTAAAGAAAAAAATGAAGAAAAGGGCTTCCTAAACCAAGAGTTTAAAGATTTAAACCTGTCTAATTTGCAATTAGACCACTCAATAACAAGTGTTCTTGAGTATAGAGTTAAAGAAATAGAGAGTTGTTTTTCTGCTAATGCACCTTTGTCAGTCATTCTTTTAGCTGGAAGTACACTAGAAGGTATTTTACTTGGAATTGCAATCAGAAATCCTCGGTTATTTAATTGTGCGAAAAGTGCACCTAAAAATAAAGAACAAAAGATAAAACAATTTCATGAGTGGTCTTTAGCTAACTTTATTGATGTTTCAAAAGAGGTTAACTTATTACACAGCGATGTGCATAAATTTAGCCATGCTCTCAGAGATTT
>JAOFNL010000093.1 GCA_028041985.1 Psychromonas sp.
GGGTTTTGTTTACGACTTTCTTTCAATATAGGTTGAAAACGATGCCATTGATTAAAAGAGTTAAACACTACATGGTCGGATAATGTCAGAATATCACCCAACTCATTTTCTTTAAATGCGGCACTAAATGTATGCACTTCACCGTTAAATTCTTCTGCACCTAAGCGCGCTTCATGTAAACCACTCGCACAAACCCCAGAAAGATATTTGTCTATTAAAGGCGCTAAACTAAACATAGAAAATGCTTTAAGAGCCAATAAAATTTTGGCGCCAGATGCTTGTTGAACACGAGCCAATATTTTAAGGTTTTCTTCAACGGCAATTTCATCAACCACAAAACAAGGTGATGGGACACGTGTACTATCAAAGTTTGAAAAAGCGGTACTTTTTATCATTGTATTATTTCATCAAATTAAAGTTAGGATTTTCAATCACTTTCCACGGTAAACCATATTTATTCATATCTTCCATAAACGGGTCAGGATCCAGTTGCTCCATATTCCACACTCCGGCTTTCAGCCACTTACCTTCTAGAATCATTTTTGCGCCGATCATTGCTGGCACACCTGTAGTGTATGAAATAGCTTGTGATTCCACTTCTTGATAACAATCTTGGTGGTCCTTGATGTTATAAACATATACCGTTTTTTCTTCACCGTTCTTAACGCCCGTTACCACACATCCAATACAGGTTTTCCCTTTAGTGCGAGGCCCTAGTGTAGAAGGGTCAGGTAGCAATGCTTTTAAAAACTGAATAGGGACTATTTTCTCCCCCTGAAATTCTATTGGCTTAATACCCGTTAAACCGACATTGCCTAACACCTCAAGATGTTTTAAATAACTTTCACCAAAACTCATCCAAAATTGTGCTTTTTTTAAGGTTGGGTAATGTTTGGTCAAAGATTCAAGCTCTTCATGGTACATACGGTAAATATCAAAGCTCCCCACCTCATCAGGACAAGTAAATTGTTGACTCGTTGACAATGCAGCACTTTCTACAAATAGGCCATTCTCCCAATGACGACATTCAGCAGTCACTTCACGAATATTGATTTCAGGGTTAAAGTTAGTCGCGAACGCGTACCCATGATCACCTCCATTCACATCAATGATATCCAGCGTATGAATTTCATCAAAGTAATGTTTTGCGGCATAAGCAGTGAACATGTTCGTCGCACCAGGATCAAACCCTGAACCTAGCAGCGCCATTAATCCTGCTTTTTCAAACTTTTCTTGATAATCCCATTGCCATGAATACTCAAATTTAGCCGTGTCTAATGGTTCATAATTGGCAGTGTCCATATAATGAACTTTTGCAATAAGACAGGCATCCATGATAGTTAAATCTTGGTATGGCAGCGCTACATTAATGACTAAATCAACATTAATTTGATTCAATAATACGACTAATTCATCAACATCATCTGCATCGACTTGTGCAGTGGCGATTTCTACGCCCATGCTTTTCTTAATTTGTGCTGCAATTGAAATACATTTAGATTCAGTTCTACTTGCTAGTATGATTTCATTAAACACTTCAGGAACTTGAGCGCATTTATGCGCAACAACTTGACCAACACCACCAGCACCGATAATAAGTACTTTTTTCATTTATTACTCCGTTTTATTTTTTGAGTCTGCAGGTTGGACCTGCATTAATTATGTATTTAATTAAGAAAATTTTGGATTCAGTTACACGGCAATCAAACTTTGCTGCCTTGCGACCGTTTCTTTTTCGTAATAGGTATAGCCCTGCAAACTGGCATTAAAAGTGTTGATCATTTGCTGACGCTCTTTAGCAGTGATACGACCTGCTTTGACTGCGGCTTCTACCTTGTTGCGAAAACGTATTTGCATTTCTCGCGGCTGATATTCGACATAACTCAATACATCAGCAATGCTATCGCCATGAACTTCTTTCACAAATTCAAAACTAGAATCTTCATTTAAGCGCACGCTAACCACATTGGTATCACCGAAAAGATTATGTAAATCACCGAGTGTTTCTTGATATGCTCCGACCAAAAACACACCTAAGTAATATTCTTCATTATCTTTGAGAGCATGTAATGGCAAGGTGTTATCTACTTGTTGGTCAACAACAAAACGTTCAATTTTCCCATCACAATCACAGGTGATATCCGCTAAAATAGCGCGTCTTGTTGGCTCTTCATCTAAGCGATGGATCGGCATAATAGGAAACAGTTGATCGATGGCCCAACTATCTGGCAATGATTGGAATAAGCTAAAGTTGCCATAATAGATATCAGCTAATGCCGCAGTAATACCTTCAAATTCTTCAGGGACTCTTGGTAATTCAGGGATTAATTCTTTAATACGATGTAAAACAGTTAGGTATAAATTTTCGGATACGGAGCGCATACGCAAATCAATTTGCCCCCGTTTAAACAGTTCTCGCACTTCATCACGGTAATAAAGCGCATTGTTGTAACATTCTTGTAAATGCTGTGGAGTAATAGCATTAATGACTTCACGCATATTCTTTAAAAATTCATGTTCATGCTCAACTTCATCTGCTACAGGAGTTGCATCAAAACGATTAACATCGAGCACATTAAATAACAAAATGGAGGTGTAAGCGACGCTTGCGCGACCAGACTCAGTGATAATCGTAGGATGTGGCAGACCATCATCCGCTAATGTATTTTTGATTGTTTCTACAATATCTTCACAGTATTCCTCTAGTGCATAATTACGGCTTTGCTCGGAGTTCGACTGCTTACCGGTGTAATCAACAGCTAACCCTCCTCCTAAATCGATATATGCTAATGCAGCTCCTTCTTTGCAAAGTGCTGCGTAATAACGACATGCTTCAACAACACCAACTCGAATATCTCGAATATTGGGTATTTGAGATCCTAGGTGACAATGTAATAGTTCTAAACAATCTAAAAGTTTCGCTTCTTTTAAGTAATCGACAGCTTCAATAAGTTGTCGAGATGACAAGCCAAAAACACTACGTTCTCCACTGGTTGCCCCCCAATGACCGCTGACTTGTGAAGTCATTTTGACACGTACACCAATATGAGGACGAACACCTAAAGCGCGGCTTCGCTCAACAATAATAGGTAATTCAGTTAGCGTCTCCACGACAAAGAAACATTTGAAACCCAATTTAATCGCTTCTAAACCTAATTCGATAAATTCTTGATCTTTATAACCGTTGCAAATGATCATGCTGTCGATATTTTCTAATGTCGATAATGCGGCAATCATTTCCGCTTTGCTGCCTACTTCAAAACCATGTTGGTAGCGTGAACCAAAATGGGCGATTTCTTCTACTATTTGAGCTTGCTGATTAACTTTTATAGGATAGACACCGCGATATTCGCCGTTATAACCCACACGTTTAATCACTTTCCGAAAAGTTTCATTAAGATCGCCAATGCTCTGATCAAGAATATTCTCAATTCGCAATAACATCGGCATTTGTAATTCTCTATCCTGCATCCCTTCAATAATTTTCATCAATGGGACTGGATTACTATTGCTATGTTGAGGATCGATGACAGCAACATCTCCATGGTCATTAATATCAAAATACCCATTGCCCCATTCTTTGACGCCATAGGTATTTCTTGCAGAATGAATATTCCACGACTTTATTTTTTTAATCTTACTGTCCATAAACTTCCATTCTTCCTTAACACTGACAATGAAGTCACTACAAAATAGAGCGGTGATTTTTTATAAAATAAAAAGTGTTCAGCTTTATAAACTCAGCTATTTTTATTTAGTATTGATATTCATTGATGTCAGAAAATGGATTTTAAATATTGCTGATTTATCTCCAAGCTAAGGAAGATAAATAGCAATATTAATGCACCAACAAACACAATCTAAATGATAATCATTTTCATTATGTTTGTTTGTATTGTGAATGAGAACAAGTTTTACAACTGTTACATCTTGTCAATGATGAAAAGAGTAAGCACTAGAGTAAGAAGAGATGATGTATAACAAGTATTACCGTCGTGTTTATAATGAATATTAGCCTTGCAGCAGTAGGGTTAAAAAAATCGATACCCTTTCCCGTGAACCGTTTTCAAACAACTTGCACTCATACCGATACCAACAAGTTTTTTTCTAATACGGCTTAGATGCATATCCAATGTACGGTCATAAGGTTTAAAAGCGCGATCTAACACAGTTTGATACAAATACGGTTTACTTAATACTTTTTTGCTACTTTCAACTAAGGTCCAAAGTAAACGAAATTGAATTGGTGTTAATATTATTTTCTGCCCTGCATATACCACCAGCTGCCCTCTTTTTTGTAGCATTAAACCGTTAGATTCGACGATTTCTGATTGAGTGAAGGGATTGCCTAATGTTCGTCGTATTAGGGTTTGAATCCGCACTAACATTTCTTCTAAACTTAAAGATTTGACAAGAAAATCATCAGCACCTTTTTGATAGCCTATAAGCCGCTTTTTATCACAATGGCTATGACAAAGCATGACCACAGGGGTATCACTTTGTTTACGAAGTTTCTCAAGTACAAAAAATCCATCTAATGGTGGCAATAATGTCGCTATTATGATCAATTGATAATGAGATCCTTCCGCTTTAATTAATCCATTTTCACTGTCATAGCTTTGCTCAACTTCAAAACCATTCGCTTTTAATAAGTCCGTTAATTTTTCATTAAACAAGACTTCATCATCAATGATAAGCACCTTGCTATTTGGCAAAATAGTATCCTCAAATAAAAATTTGATTGAACAGTAATAATAATCAATACCATTTGCAATAAGTTTTTTATATTTATAATATAGCCGCCAGTTTTTCTTACTTAACAAGTAAAGCTAAAAAACACATTAATTTACAATTAGATAGAATATTTTTAAGCAAGTTACTATTTATTTTTGAATAAAGAAATCACCATCAACACGAATGGTTAACTCTGATTTGCTAAATAATAAACTTTAATTTCGATTTTCTGAGCACGTTAAGATCCCCTTTCCCCAATAGGAAATTTTGTATGAATACCAACAGCCCAGTACTTAAAGGACGTGTCATCAGTACGTTTTTTTATTATGTTCTTCCCTCCATCATTGGCTTGATTGCAATCACTACAGCAAGTTTAGTCGATGGTGTTTTTGTCGGTAATACCATTGGTGCAGATGCTCTAGCAGCCATTACTTTATTGCTCCCCTACTTTACTTTATTAATCTCAATTGCATTAATGGTTGCGATAGGTGGAGCAGTCAGTGCAGGAAAATTTATAGGTGAACAAGATATTGTTTCCGCTTCAAAGGTGTTTAGTCAGTCATTGATTGCTATCGTATGCATCACTTCCATTTTAGCCATATTGAGCCTCTTCTTCGAAAGTCAGCTTTTTAGGGTACTCAATATTCCTGATAATATGGTAGAGCTTGTAAAAGATTACTTTTCAGTTATTCGCTGGGTCTTTATTCTGCAGCTGTTAACGATGGTGTTATATTATTTTGTACGTGCAGATGGTCATCTTAAATTAGCGACAACTGCGCTAGTGGTTGGTGCAATGATCAATATTGTATTGGATGCTTGGTTTATTTTATCCTTAGAGATGGGATTAGTAGGGGCGGCTTATGCCACTGCGATTGCACAATTAATCCAGTTTTTTATTCTCGCTCACTATTTTTTAAGTCCTAAAAAAACCTTAACTTTTTCTTTGACAGCAGACAATTGGCGACTCTTTCTTCGCTCAGCCTATAATGGAATTTCAGAATTTATTAATGAGTTATCCGTAGGGTTGCTCTTTTTATTACTCAACGTGTTATTAATTTCACGCTTAGGCATTGATGGTGTGGCTGCGTTTACCGTCGTCAATTACTTCATTTTTCTTAGTGTTATGCTGTGTTACGGCATTGCCGATGCCTTACATTTGTTAGTTAGCCAAAACTTTGGAGCTAAAAACATACTACGAATGCAACAATTCTTAATCACAGCCATCTGCACGACTTTTGCATTAGGCGGTGTCATTATTTTTGTTATCTTAATTTGGCAGCAAACTGCAATCTCTTGGTTTTTAAGCAATGATGCTGACCATGTTTCTACAATCACTTCACAGTTAATTTTATTAATTTGGCCTCTGTTTGTGGTAAATGGATTAAATATCATCTTAAGTTGTTATTTAACCGCTATTCATCAACCTAAAGCTTCTGCAATTATTGCATTGTCGAGAGGATTAATCTTCCCTATTAGCCTATTGCTCATTTGCTACTTTATATTCGCAGAGAGCGAAGTTAAATTTTCATTCTTGATCGCGTTGCCTATTGCCGAATGGTTCGCCTTTTTCATTGCAATATGGTTTTGTTATCGTCACTGGCCCAAACCAAAAAGGTAATCAATACAATACTCAATGAGTCAATACGCCCCTTAATATTTACTAAGGGGCATTATACCAATCGAAGTAAATAGCTGATCCATTTTACTGCGCAAAATTGAGATCACATATTTACTACAATTGGTATTACTACTTCCCTTCCATTGATAATTAAATAGCAATTTATCTCGAAGCAAAACATTTCGTCATTCATACCTAATGAAATAAAAGTAACAATTGTAAAACATTTTGATAATGAGAATTATTATCATTACAGTGTATAAATGATACTTTTACACAACTATAGGGATAGACAATGAATCTGCTTGCTAAAAAAACTGCAAATCATGCTTCATTTCAAGCATTTATTAACTGTTATTTACGAGAGATCGACGGTGGAGTTTTACACACAAATTCAGAGTGGGAACAAAAAACAGGCTTATCTTTCAGTGCAGATAATACTTACATCTTAGAGTTACAACTTAGTCATTTGAATACGTCATTGGCGATGGGTGTCACTTATTACTCTTTAGTAGGACGCCATGTTGTCACGAGCGTCTTTCAGAAAAAAGACAACCAATGGCATTGGCAAGCGATGGATTATTTATCAACCATTTTTTTACTGGTTAATAATATATATCATGTTGATGATAGCAACCAATCGACCCCACTTAACCAAGACAAAATAGAACTGCTTGCACGTACACTTGAAAGCCATCAAGTGATGCAAGATTATCTCGTCACTCGTTTTGAAGATCCAAAATTACAAAGCCCTTCTTATATTGATTCAGAACAGTCTATTTTATTTGGACATTGGTTACACCCTACCCCTAAATCTCGTCAAGGTATTCATGATTGGCAACATAAACATTACACACCAGAATTGGCTGGAAAATTTCAACTGCACTTTTTTGTAGTCAACCGACAATTTGTTCGTCAAAACTCTATTTTACCAGAGACAACTGAAGATATTATTCAACTTATCATTGATCAAGCTCCTAACATCCCTGTACTTGAACAATTGAATGACAACCAGCAACTTGTGCCCGTTCACCCTTTGCAAGCTCAATGGTTATTGCATCAAGATTATATTCAAACATTAATCGAACAAGGTGAATTAAAAGATGTAGGCTCCATGGGAGCGACATTTACCCCAACGTCTTCGGTAAGAACACTGTACTGTGACGCCTTAGATTTTATGATTAAATTATCCATTCCAGTTAAAATCACTAATTCTTTACGCATCAATATGGAACATGAACTGGATGCGGGTTTATACA
>JAOFNL010000094.1 GCA_028041985.1 Psychromonas sp.
AGATAGTGCCAACCAACAATTTGTTCGTATGATTATTGATGTTGCACATCGAATGGATTGTCAAGTGATTGCAGAAGGTATAGAGCACTTAGAACAAAAACAAACACTTGAAGCTATGTATATTGATGGTATTCAAGGTTTCTTAATCGCTCGTCCAACCCCATTATAAAAGTTGTATAGTAATGTGGTGTCTTTATTTTCATAGACTTCACATTACGAACAATACAGATTGTTAAACATACCCGTTACCTTAAACGATAACGGGTATAGCTATGGTTTTATTATCGAATAGACTACCTATTAGTCACGTCAATGTAGAGCGATTCATCAATGTTAGTAGATGAAATAGTTGCTTCATTAAATGCATATTCCGCTTTTTCTTCTTCCCGGCTTAAAGGTAAATTTACAAAATCGAATAGGTTTTTATCTGCAAGTTGGCTTGGACTTATATTTTGTATCGATTTAAATATACTTAAAACACGCCCAGGTGTTTTAGTATCCCAATCTGTAAGCATCTGTTTAATATTTTGACGTTGTAAATTTTCTTGAGAGCCACATAAATTACAAGGAATAATTGGAAACTCTTCATGATTAGCGTATTTAATTAGATCTTTTTCTCTACAATAGGCTAAAGGCCTAATGACAACATTACGACCATCATCAGCTCTTAATTTAGGCGGCATTGCCTTTAATCGAGAACCATAAAACATATTAAGAAATAGCGTTTCCACTATGTCATCTAAGTGATGACCTAACGCAATTTTGGTCGCATTAATTTTTTCCGCAAAGGAATAGAGTGTTCCACGGCGTAACCGGGAACAAAGACCACAAGTCGTTTTCCCTTCTTCAATTTTATCGGTCACAACAGAATAAGTGTCTTTATCGATAATGTAATAAGGAATATTCAATTTTTCAAAATAGTTAGGTAGAACATGCTCAGGGAATCCAGGTTGTTTTTGATCAAGATTGACAGCAATAACTTCAAAATCAATGGGAGCAGACCTTCTTAGTTGTAAAAGAAGATCTAACATTGCAAAAGAGTCTTTACCACCACTGATACAAGCCATGACAACATCACCATCTTCAATCATGTTGTAATCGACAATAGCGTTGCCAACATTTTTTTTAAGCTGCTTTTGAAGCTTTTTAAACCTTACTGATTTTTTACTATCCATTACAACGTCTCATCTTACCAAAACCCATTAATTTAAATTTGACGCGAGTATACTAAGATTTAGAACAGGTTGGAATATATAGCGGTGTTGGCGATGAATTAGTTTATTTCCATCCTGCACTTTCAGCGCCAACACTTGCAATATTGAAAAATTTCTTCTATCAATAGAAAAAATGTAAACAACTTTAGTATTACTTGTGGTTAGGTCTTAAACACTAATGCCAATTACATCAAATAAGTTATCTAAATTTTACGCAGGAAAAATGACTTAGTTTAAGGCCTAAGTTGAGGTAAATTGTTGCTCTTTTTACGAAACTTACAACGAAGAGCGTTGATTCACCACGCTCCTCTGGGACGTTAACTTGAAAACCAACTCTGCGTTGCAACCTTCGATAAGGACTCGCTACTGTGATCATGTTACGCCTTGATTTGTAGTCCAAGCTGACGACTGAACAAAACACCTTGAACGATAACGGGTATATCACCCCCAGCCATTTCAATTTATAGTTTCTAACTTATAACCAACTCCGTAAATAGAACGAATTGGATTTGCGATGGAGGAGATTGCATTAATTTTTTTGCGGATATTTTTAATATGGGTATCTATATTTCTATCGGATACATCTGATAAATCAGTATAAATAGCATGTAGTATATCTTCTCGACTATATACTCGCTTTGGATTCTCTATCAATAGCTTGAGCAACATAAACTCTTTGGGTGTAAGGTCTAGAAATCGACCATTAAAAGAAGCCTCATATTCTCCAGGTTTAAGTACAAAACCATCAAACTTTAACTCATCGCATTTAGATTGTATCGTATTACTTCTCCTTAATACGCTCTTAATTCTAGCGATCACTTCTCTAGGGCTAAAAGGCTTACAAATATAGTCATCAGCCCCCAACTCCAACCCCATCAAACGGTCAATTTCTTCACTTTTTGCTGTCACCATAATAATAGGTAATTCTGAAAATTGACGAATCTGTTTACAGATTTCAATCCCATCCAGATCAGGAAGCATCCAGTCGAGCAGCAATAAATCAAAATTGTTTTCATGGATACTCTCTACCACCTGACCACCATTGATTAAATGGGTAACTTGAAAACCATTTTGCTGACAATAGGCCACCAGCACATCGGCAATATATTCTTCATCTTCAACAATTAGGATATGTTTTTTAGTCAATGAATTCATAGTTAAATAGAGCCTTTATAAATAGGGAGTGATACTGCAATTTTCACCCCGCCTAAATGAGAGGATTCTGCATGAATAGAGCCTTGGTGAGCTTCAACAATTTGCAGACACAGTGCTAAGCCAATACCTGAACCACCATATTCACGGTTACGAGATTGTTCAACCCGATAAAAACGTTCAAATACTCGCGTAAAATCTTGACTTTTAATACTTGGCGATGAATCTTCAATACAAATACAAACATTATTTTCGTGATCATCAAGTTCTGCCGAAAGTACTACACTGCCAGGTGCATCGGTATAACGACAACTGTTTTCAAGAAGATTAGTAAACAGTTGAATAACACGCTCTTTATCTGCCATGACACAACATAACGTCATCAAACTTGAACTTGTAAGGAGTGTTCTATCTAAAGTTATTCCTTTCTGTTTTGCCTTAAATTCAAAGCCATGGGCAATATCGGCAAACACTTCAACCGGGTTCAGTGGATATTTTCGATATGACAAACCACCAATATCGGTGATTGAAAGCTGGTAGATATCCCCCACCAAATGACTCATTGAATCGATCTGGTCCACCATCACTTGTAACCGTTGCTCATCTGCGCTAAAAATTCCGTCTTGAATTGCAGTCAACTGCCCTCTCACCACAGTCAATGGTGTTTTCAATTCATGAGCTACGTCCGACATCCACTTAGAGCGATCTGTTTTACTCTTCGCCAACGTATCCGCAAGTACATTCATACTATCGGCAAGTTCCGCTAATTCATCTTGAGTACGACTCTCTATTTGAGAGCTATAATTGCCTCTAATAAGTTGTGTTGTCCCTTGGTTAAGCTTTGTAATAGGAGCAACTAAGTGACGGGAGAGTAACCATGCAGTGATAAAAGCAATAGCAATGACCACGAGCATAATTAGTGAGTAACTTAAATATTGTTGCGCCAAAAATTCATTAGCAGGGCTATGTTCCGCTAGTTGAGATGGCACAAAACTAATCCACCCTACTGTTTTTCCTTCAATTTTAATAGCTTGACTAAAGGTGTTATCATCTATTCTAGCAAGCCCTACAACAACCTCCTTATTGACATCATATAGGCTCATACGCCGCTGAGTTTGCAGTAAATGACTAAGCCCTGTTGGGTCAGGGGGAAGTGATAAAGACGGAAATTGTACTTTCTTCTTCCCTATGCCAATTAAACGACGCCAACTTTGTTCATCTTGTTGTAGTTGGCTCCAATCACCATTTTCCTGATAATAACTAACCAATTTTTGATTAACTTCAGTAACATAACTCATTTCAGCTTCATTAATAAAATCATGAAATCCAGAAGATAGGTTTTGCATAATTAACGCAAGCATAATGCTCACCGCCACAAAGCTAGTGAGACAAAATGCTAAAAAAAACTTATATATGAGCTTCAATGTTTGTACTCCTTACCCTCTAACTAAAGCATCAACAGGGTTTAGTCTAGCAGCGTTACGTGCAGGTAAAAAACCAAATAGCACCCCTATAAATGTTGAGCAAATAAAAGCGTAAACTACTGAGTTTAAAGAGTAAACCATGGTTAAGCTACTACCGCTGTTCGAAACAACAAAACCAATAATATAAGCTAACCCGACACCTAATGCCCCACCGCAGAAACAAACCAAGATAGCTTCAATCAAAAACTGTTTCAAAATATCTGTTTGCCTTGCCCCCACTGCCATACGGATGCCAATTTCACGAGTACGCTCAGTCACTGAAACTAACATTATATTCATGACACCAATACCACCCACCACAAGTGAAATAAAAGCGATTGAAGAGATAAGTAAAGTCATAGTTGATGATGTTTTCTCAATATTTTGTCTAACGGTATCAGTATTGACGGTAAAGAAATCTTTTACACCATGACGCATTTTAATTAAATTAATAATAGCCTGCTCGGCTGCGCTACTTGATACTTCCTCACTCACTCGTACAGTAATATCATTAACGTAATTTTGGCTATAAATACGAGTATTAACTGTACTATAAGGCAACCAAACATTAAGAGCATCACTATTACCAAACGCCATTTTGTGTGTTTCAGTCACACCAATAATTCGAACTGGTAATTGCCCTAAGAATATAACTTCTCCCAGCGCATTCCCATCAGGAAATAAATAATTAAGCGTGTTGTTGTCGATTAAAGCTACCTGCTCTAAGCTTGCAATACTTTGATCATCAAACAATTGCCCCTGTGCTAATTCAAAACCGTTCACTCGAAAATAGTCTGGACCAACACCTTGGACCTCTGCAGTGATTGCTTCACTACCATATCGAACCGCAACATTGATGCGTACCGTAGGTGTGACACTGTCGACAAAAGGCAAGTTAGTTAATGCCTCAGCATCATTAGCAGTTAAAGTTTTGACTCGCCCTGAACGTCTATCACCAAGTCCAGTTCCGGGTTTTAATTCGATAGTATTGGTTCCCATTGAAGCCATACTTTTTAATACTTCTTGTTGTGAACCATTACCAATGGCGACAACTGATACAACGGAAGCAATACCGATTATAATCCCTAACATAGTAAGAAATGTTCTTAATCGATGACTTGCCATTGCAGTGATCGCCATTTTAAAGGTTTCAGCAAAACTAAACCAAGCATAAAACTTAGGCAAGGATGCATCTTTTTTTTCTTTCTGATTATTGGGTGCTGATAATGGTGGTTGTGACTGATTCGCCTCAGTAGACTTAGCATCACTAATTATTTTTCCATCAGCAATCTCAATAATACGGTCTGCGGCAGCTGCTACCTTAGTGTCATGCGTGACCAGGATGATGGTATGTCCTTGCTGATGAAGTTCTTTTAGCAAACGCATCATCTCTTTACCGCTACTGCTGTCTAATGCACCAGTAGGTTCATCGGCTAAAATTACCTGACCGCCATTGATCAACGCGCGAGCAACACTAACACGTTGTTGCTGCCCACCACTCAATTGACTTGGCTTATGATCTAGGCGGTCACCTAATCCTAAACGCTCTAACAAAGCTTGTGCACGAGCTTGTCGAGTCATTTTACTTTCAGCAGAATAAAGCGCTGGAATTTCCACATTATTAATAGCCGTCAAATCATCAAGTAAATGATACCGCTGAAAGATAAAACCAAAATAACTACGGCGTAAGTGCGCAAGCTGTTCAGAGTCCATCACCGAAGTATCTTGACCATTCACATCATAGCGGCCTTTACTTGGTTTATCTAAACAACCGAGAATATTCATCAAAGTTGATTTACCAGATCCCGATGCTCCGATTATCGCCACCATTTCTCCGCGATGAATCGTTAGATTAACGTCATCAAGCACGGTTAACTGCTGATCTCCTGCGGTAAAATAACGGCTTAATCCAGTCACTTTCAATAAAACATCTGTCATGGTTACGGTCTCCCACCAGGTCGAGTATTACCACTGAAGCCAAGTTTTAACGAAGAATTGGATTGATTCTTTAAACTAGCTTCCCCAATAATAATTTGTTCTCCTTGCTCAAGCCCATTCAATACTTGTGCTTGTATTTTATTATTGATACCAACTTCAATGTCCCGATTTTCAACTTGTCCATTCACTAATACAGAAACACGATAAAGATTATCAGTCGCTAGCTTTTTAGTTAGTACTTGAGCAGGAACAAGCAAAGCTTCTTTGGCCGAGTCTAAAATAATTGACACCTGCGCTGTCATGCCAAATTTTAGTAAATTTTCACTATTATCAACATCAAACAAAGTGTTGTAATAGATAGCATCATTATCATCAATGCTAAGTTCACTATCGTCTCCGGTCATTAACGTCGGACCAGATTCAATCGTTCGTACTGTTCCGTGAAATTTATGTTCCGGTGCACCTAAAATAGAGAAATAAACTTCTTGTCCCTCATTCACATGAATAACATCTGCTTCCGAAACTTGTGCCTTTACTGTCATAATATTTAACTGCGCAACTTCAACTATCGATGGAGTAGATTGATTAGTGTTGACAGTTTGCCCTTCCTCTACTGAGACATAAACGACTGTGCCATCAATAGGCGACTCAATCCTTGTATAACCAAGGTCGAGTTCAGCGTTATCTACACTGATTAGAGCTTTATTTTTTTCTGCTACAAGCTGTTCTAATTCGGCTTGATAGACCAATAATTCAGCTTCTGCAGCATCATAACTAGACTGTGAGCTCGCATTTTGAACTAGCATTTTTTTCTGGCGTTCAAATGCTAGTTTCGACTGATAAATCTGCGCCTCTTTTGCACGATATTGAGCATTAATAATATTAAGAGATGCTTGTGCTTCTTTTAGTACATTTTTTTGTGATAGATTGTCAATTTGAGCGATCAAATCTCCTTGTTTAAGTTTATCGCCGATACTGACAGGGATGGTTTCTAACTTACCAGACACCTGTGCACCAACATTCACCATTTTGTATGGATACAGCACACCATTAGTTAGCACGACATCTTCAATTGTCCCCTGCACAACAGGCTGAGTAGAATAAATTCGTTCTGTTGTTGAATCCTGTTTGTGGAAATACAGCATTCCACCTATCATCAAACTGACTATAAGAACGGCACTCAAAATTAACTTTATTTTTTTCATTGCAAACAGTTTCCTAAATTATCTAATGATGATTAGGATACCAACTGAACATGTAGAAAATTTGCGGTTTCCAATAAATCTAACATACTGATTTTAAGAAATAATTAAGCGAAAAAACTAAAATGTGAGGGAAATGTGTAGTCAATCTACACCTATTTAAACATAACTTGATTTGTGTCTTTACATCAATATCTTCTTATATAATTAAATTTATTAAAATTGTAACTACTCAGCACCTTAGTCACATTTTTAATAGTTTATTTAGGTTATAGCTAATGGCATTTATCGATCATTTTACTTCTCTTGAAGACTCACGCTCTCAAATCCATAAAAAATATGAATTAATCGACGTCATGTTTCTTACCGATGTCATTATTCTATCTGGTGCAGAAGGATGGAAAGTTATTAAACAATTCGGGGGATAGGAATCTGAGTTGATTTCGAAAATTTAGACGTTTTGAAAATGGTCAGTCGATAATAGCATTCGATGGCAAAACCCTTCGCCATTCTTTTAATGGAGATAGAAAAACAGCACTTCATAGCGTATCAGGTTATGCTGCTGAGCAAGATCTTGTTT
>JAOFNL010000095.1 GCA_028041985.1 Psychromonas sp.
CTATATCTCAATAACATGACTAAATACTGACCTTCAACAAGAATTGCAGAATAAAAAGCACAGATTAACAGTGATTTTTCCCCTCTTTTGTATTACTTTATAGCCCAATTATGATATTCACTTTTTAAGCAATGAGGTCATTATGCTTGCCAACGTAAACGCCGTTCTCATGGACACACAAGAAATAGACGCCATCCAACAAGAACTCGGAAAAAAAAGCCTCATGGGCCTGAGCCTTGAAACACTAATACGCGATACCGATAATTACATCGCATTACCCATCGATGTACCAGGGCATAGCCCAGCAGGCGGTTACGCTCATAACAAACACCAACAAAATGCAAAATATATCGACCAAGCAGGTAAATTATTTTTGATCACCGGTGATGAAAAATACGCACAATTTACCGCAGACCTATTAACCCAATATGCTGACAAATATTTAGCACTTGGATTCCAAGTACAACGCAATACCAATCCTCCAGGCCGTTTATTCCACCAAATGCTAAATGAGCATGTATGGTTACTTTATTCGAGCCTAGGTTACAGCTGCATTAGCCACTGGTTATCAGAGGCACAACAAGCACACATTGTCGGCCAACTTTTTCAACCAATGTTAGAAGTGGCAACCGTAAAATACCATTTTGATTTTGATCGTATTCATAACCACGGTGTTTGGGCTGTAGCAGCAACCGCTGCTTGTGGTGCAGCAATTGGCCAAGAAAAATACGTAGACTTAGCGCTACATGGTTTAGCGGGTGATGATATTCAAGGTGGATTTTTAGCGCAGTTAAGTAATCTATTTGCTCCATCAGGTTACTACATTGAAGGACCTTATTACCACCGTTATGCAATTCGTCCTTTATGCCTACTTGCAGAACTAACACAACGCTTCCGCCCAGAGTTAGATATTTTTAACTTCAAAGGTCAAGTGATTGGCAAAACAATTCAATCTTTATTATCAACTGCCTACCCTAATGGCGTATTCCCTTCATTAAATGATTCATCAAAAAGCATGGACATTAAAGATGAAGGTGTAGTGATTGCAGTTAGCTTATACGCTAAGCATTACCCTGAAGATAAAAACATCTTCGGTATTGCGAAAATCCAAGAACAAATTTGGGTTAGTGGATGTGGTGCAGCATTATCACAAGCCTATGAAGCACAAGCATCAGTTGAACTACCTTGTTTACCAAGCGTAGAGCTTAATGAAGGTCCAGATGGTGATAAAGGTGCACAAGGTTTTATCCGCATGCAAACTGCGACTGGTGACATCAGCCAGTTAGTGATGAACTATGGTCAACATGGTATGGGTCATGGTCACTTTGACACGCTAGGCATGACTTACTTCAATAGTAACCAAGAAGTGTTACGTGATTACGGTTTTGGTCGTTGGGTTAATATTGAACCTAAATTTGGTGGTCGTTACTTAGACGAAAACAAATCTTATGCACGTCAAACGATTGCCCATAACTTAGTGTCAGTAGATGCAAGTTGTCAAAATGGTTTTGATGTAGATACAGCTGATAGTAAACACGGTACTCCACACTTCTTTATTGGTACTGGCAAAGTACAAGCGATGAGCGCTTATGCTTATGACTTTTACCCAGGTGTTGACCAACAACGTTCATTAGTTTTAGTTGAACATGAGCAATTGGCACAACCATTACTCATTGATCTGTTCCGCTTAAGCAGTGAAGAAGCACATCAATACGACTATTCACTTCAATATCAAGGTCAAATCATTCGCACTAATGTTGAGCATAAACAACATGCAACACTGAACCCAATGGGTGATGATGCAGGTTATGAGCATTTATGGAATGAAAGTGAAGGCCCAGCACAAGACACAACATTAGTAAGTTGGTTGCAAGGCCACAGCTATTACACATGGTTAAGTGCAGCATCGAGTGATGATACGGTTTACTTTACACGTACTGGTGCTAACGATCCATCATTTAACCTACGCAGTGAAACTAGCTTAATATTACGTCGTAAAGAGGCTAAGAATAGCTTATTTGCCAATGTGGTAGAAACCCACGGTTACTTCAACGAAGCAATTGAAGCAAGTTTAGATGCACGTGGAAAAATCCATACTATTAATATTATTGGGTTTGATGACAACGCGACGATTGTGGATGTTATCGGTGAAGATATTGCATTAACCGTCATGGTTAATAACAAAGCAAATGCAACTGCGGATCAGCAAACGACTGTCGAATTTAATAATCAATCATACAGCTTCCAAGGTTTTGTTGCTGTAGAAAGTAAAGAGGTTTAATCATGAGTTATCAACCACTACTAATGAGCTATCAGCAAGCAGCTGAATTACGTCAATACGTAGGCACTGACTCGCTTATTGGTCGCTCAATTGCAGAAGAGATTGAAGCACTTGAAGCTTATATGCCAATCGGTATTGAAATTCCTGGACACGGTGAAGCTGGCGGTTACGAACATAACCGTCACAAACAAAACTACATCCATTTGGATCTAGCTGGCCGTTTATACTTGATTACTGAAGATAAGCGTTACCTTGATTACGCAACAACCATGTTAGTTGAATACGCAAAAGTCTATAAACACCGCGAATTAAACATTAGCCGTGATTCAAATAAACCGGGTCGTTTGTTTCATCAAACACTTAACGAAAACATGTGGATGCTCTATTCATCGTGCGCTTACTCTTGTATCCGCCATGAATTAACAGAAGATCAACAGCAACTTATTGAAAATGATCTATTCAAAGTAATGCTTGAAATGTTCGTTGTCACTTATGCTGAGAACTTCGATATCATCCATAACCACGGCTTATGGTCAGTGGCAAGTGCTGGTATTTGTGCTTATGCAATCAATGATCAAGCAACCGTAGACAAAGCAATTTACGGTCTAAATGGTGACAGTGTTTCTGGTGGTTTTATTGCACAGCTAACACAACTATTCTCACCTGACGGCTATTACATGGAAGGTCCTTACTACCACCGTTTCTCACTACGTCCAATTTTCTTATTTGCTGAAACCATTGAACGCCGTCAACCTGAAATTGGCATTTACCAATTAAAGAATGAAGTGATTAAAACAACGGCTTATGCAGTAATGTCTACAGCATTCCCGGACGGTACGTTACCAGCTCTTAATGATTCATCACGTACAATGGATATTAAAGACCTAGGTATTCTATTAGCGACTAACATCTGTTTTGATCGTTACGAGCAAAATGAAACCTTATTAGCAATGGCTAAACATCAAGGCCACGTTTGGGTTCACAACACAGGCGCTACATTATCTAACGCATTAGATAACAATGCAGAAGTACCTAACTTCAACTGGGGTAGTTTAAGCCTAACTGATGGTGCTGACGGCGAATGTGGTGGTGTAACTATGCTACGTTACCGCGATGCGAAAGCAGATGATAGCATGGCACTACTTTGGTATGGTCAACACGGTAGTGATGCCAAACTTCACTCTGCATTAGATCACGGTCATTTTGATGGTTTACATTTAAGTTTATTTAACAACAACCAAGAGTTCATTAATGATTACGGTTATGGCCGTTGGGTTAATATTGAACCAAAATTTGGTGGTCGTTACATTCCTGAAAACATTACTTACTGTAAACAAACGATTGCACATAATACTGTAGTGGTTGATCAAATCAGTCAGAATCAAGGTAGTACTGCGATTGCTCAGCAACATTTTGGTGAAAAGCACTTTACTATTTTAGGTAATGGAAAACTGCAAGCAATGAGCGCTTTTGCACGTGATTACTACCCAGGTGTTGACCAACAACGTACTGTGATCATGGTTGAATTAGATGGATTTGAGAAGCCGTTAATTATCGACTTGTTCCGTATGATTAGTGAAGACCAGCATAGCTATGACTACCCTGTACATTATAAAGGTCAAATCATCCGCACTGATTTTGAATATCAAACACATAAAAGCTTAGGCACAGTAGGTTCTGCACATGGTTACCAACACCTGTGGAACTTAGGTCAAGGTAAAGTAGAAAGTTCATCATTAACAACATGGTTAATGGGCAATACTTACTACTCATTAATCAGCAGTGCGAACGATGATAGTGAAGTGATTTTTGCACGTACAGGCGCAAATGATCCTGACTTCAATTTACGTAACGAACCGATGTTCATTTTACGCCAAAAAGCGTCAAACCATTTATTTGCGAACGTGTATGAAACACACGGTTACTTTAATGAAGCGATTGAAGCCAGCTTAAATGCTCGTGGTCGAGTTCAGTCTGTTGAAGTATTACAAGCAGATGAGGTTGCTTCTGTTGTTGCTATCCATTTAGATGATGATAAGCAAATTAAAGTATGTGTCGCTAACTCAGTAGATGTAGATGATGCAACTGAAAGCACCGTGACAATTAATGGCGAAAGCATTAATTGGACAGGTCCTGTCGGTATCATTAGATAACTTAACCAAGCTATCAACAATATAAAAAATCCCGTTTAACGCTTGGTTAAACGGGATTTTTTTATGCTATCTTTGCTTCGTTATCTGTTGTTTTAAATAGCGACTCTCAAACGCTAAATAGGTCTTGTGAAATCAAAATGCATATGACGCACATTAGAGTTAACCCCTTCAAAACAAATTTTTAATAACGCAAGATATAACTCCCCCGTTGCTAACGAATCAATCAATGCACCGTGGGCAGAGTATTCAGGTAAACGATGACGTTCACGGATAGAACTTAAACGAAAATCAGACGTTTCTGAATTATTCTTATACATATGCAATGATTTTTCTATCTGTAATGTATCAACCCATAACAACGGTAAAGGCGGTAGACCATATTCTTTAGCAATATAATGATTCAGAAATCGTTTTTCGACAATGCTGCCATGTACGATGATCACCCTACCAATAAACTCTTCAAATAACTTATCCATGACTTCTTTTAAAGGTGCGCCCTTTTCAAGCATCTCTGGAACAATATGGTTAATAACTGCTGTTGCAGCATTTATTTTTTCACCTCCATGAATAAATGTTTCAACCGCTTTGCTCAGTATTAACTGCTCTTTAATTAAAGGTAAATAACCTACACTTAATAAGGCATCTTTTTTTGGATCAAAACCAGAAGTTTCAAAGTCTACAGAGATATATTCTAAAGAAAAAATATCATCATCTAAATCCGGTAATGGGGCTGATATCAACGCCTTTAGATTGTCTGGTAACTGATGTTTTTCTAGATAGACTTCACGCTCACGCTTCAGCTTATTTAATGGGTGAAAATAACTTAAAATTGAACTCATAAATGCCCTTTAACTCAATTAATAACCAACAATGGTCGCTTATGAGCGATCAAACTTCAGCTTTGTATATTCTTGTAAATCAGCAATAATTCTAAATGCATCTTTTAAGTGTTTTCTTTCAAAGCTACCAAATGCATTGGGATCAATATTATTATCTGGCACATTACCCGCCTTTAGTGCTGATAGTTGCTGATTTAATCTAATTTGAGTCAAGAATTGGAATGAACCCTGAACATTCTTAAGCATATCCTCACTAATTAATTTATGTTCATAAGCATGTTCAAAACGAGCCATGGTTTCTGCTTTTTGTGCCCCTGAAGACAATCCATAAATTCGCGCGAGATCAACCAACAAGTTGATAGCATAGCGTTTAATATTTAATGTTTTTGAATTCTCACCACTTTTTTCCAACACTAATGAGTTAAAAATACCTAATGGTGGATTCACAGACACTGAGTCGCGTACTAATGAAGATAAAAATATGTTGGATTTTTTAATCGAATCGAGTAAATGATTTTGCAATTCTATATTAAATGATTCATTACCGTGTAACCAACGCGTTTCTAAAAACACAGTAACGTTCAATAAACTATCGTATTCAGGATTAGCAACCCATTTACTGTATGACGCTTTCCATACTTTTAGCGGAACACACCATTTAGGAGTCATCGCCATATACTTACCACTACAAAGTGGATAAGCACAATCATCAAGAGCATGACATACCCATTCAGCTAAATCTTTAAAGTAAAGGCGATCTTCGGCTGTCGCATCATCAGATAAAATAATGGCATTATCTTGGTCGGATAACATATGCACTTCATTACGCGCATGCGATCCTGCCACTATCCATGCGTAATCACATGGCGGCTTGCCTAATTTTGCTTCTGCCATTTGTAATAAACGACGGTTATAAGAATCCATAATCATGGTCATAATTTGACCTATAATAGTGCCGCTTACCTGTCCACTTACCAACGCTTCAAAAATAGCTTGGCGTTCAGGTGTTAGCACAGCCAGATCTTCAATGGTTTTTGCATACTTAATTTTTTCAATTAAGAATACAGCTTGCACTCGATTGTTACGTACTAAATGGGTCGTTGTAATAACGCCTAAGACATTATTACCTTCAACAACAGGTAAGCTTCGAACGTTATTTTGCATCATCATTGACGATGCTTTTAATACCAAGTCATTAGGTCCCACTGTTAATGGTTTTGGTGTCATGATCTCTTTAACAGGGCGATTATAATCTAAGCCAGCAACGATCACTCGTTTAGTCATATCTCTGTCAGTAATCAAACCAACGATGATACCGTCTTCAGTAATAACAGCCGTTGGTGAACAAACTGCCATGATCTGTTCTGCTACTTGTCTAATTGGTGTACTCGAATCAGCAACCACAATATTTTTGCTCGCTACCTCGGATACTTTTTTTACAAAAATTCCTTTTTCGCTGTCAGACCAAACCACATCAAGCGCTGAATGCAAACGGACTTGCACATTACCAGCAAATAATTCAGCAAATTCAGGATATTCTTCAAGTAGCTGCAATAAGTCGGCATGAGGAATTAAATACAATAATGTATTTTCAATCGCAGTCGCACTATAACGCTCTTGTGAATCCGTATGTTCATCTAAAAAAGTGAAGCCAAATAGATCTTCTTCGCCTAATTTAGCGCGTAATACCCCATTATTTTTGCGCTGCTCCATCGAACCTGTTCGAATAACATATAGGTAACGTAATTCATGCTCCCCACCAAAATGAACCTGCTCACCTTTAGCCAAATAAGTAATGTTGATACAGCAAGCAATTTTACGTTGTAACTCTTTTGGTAATTTATCAAAAGGATCAATGGTGGATAAAAACTCGTGGATATTTGGAATTAATGTTTGAGACATAAATAGTCCTTGAAGATACAACAGTGCACAATGAAAAAAGCCATTCTCTATGCCTCAAGAATGGCTTAATTAAATTGCGCTGTCTACCTCTGACTAGAGAGCTAGTTTAAACATTTTAACATTTTTTTATTTTTTGATTGATTTGGTCAGTACTATTTTTCATGCCTCATATATACACGTTAGTGCAACATTCAGTAAGTGGTGAAGGGAACAGATCCTAGGCAGAAAGAAGAAGAACTAACGGGTATAACAAGATGTTAATGATAATAAAAACACTTTATT
>JAOFNL010000096.1 GCA_028041985.1 Psychromonas sp.
TTATTGATAACGTTATGATTTTATGAGGGTAAAAACTCGATAGGATATGTGACGGTTACCGGTTTCACATTTGCTACGCCAAAGTTGAAACTTTTCACGCGTGATACAATCCTCGCTTCCAGTTTTTTGTCGTTTAACTCACTTGATGCAATAACCACCTTGAGTACTTTACCCTCTGGTGAGATGGTAATCTCCAATACAATTTTACCTTGTATCGCGGGGTTGCTACGTCTTGCTTTACGATATAGTGCATGTAGTTTACTTTTGTTTTGATCCATCACTAATGCAATATCTTCTTCAGGACGATAATTACCAGTACGCTCTGTTTTCTCGGTGCCTGTTGCTTTAGCCGTCTGCTTTCCTGTCACTTTATCATCGTCAGCTCTTGATGCCAGTAATGCAGCTTGACCAGCATCGCCTTGAGCTTGATCTAAGGTGACATTAGACTTGCCTTTCGCTAACAGTACGTCACTGGATTTAACCCCTTCACTGCGTTTGGTGGCACTTGCAGTGAGTACATCTGCCCCCTTATTACTTGATGATGTATTAGCAGTTGAACCATTAGACTTTGCAATTTTAGTTCCGACCATACTGTCAATACTGGAAGTATCCATTAAGTCAGTCAATTCACTACTAAGTGCTAACAGTCCACTTTGCGAAGCGGTTTCACGCGCTTTCGCTTGCTTTTCAGTTAAAGGTGCACGCTTTTTAGGCGGTTCTTTTTTGACTGTGATTTTATCTTTTGGTTTAGGTGCTTCCTGTTTAATCTCTATTGGTTTGGGAATCGGTTTTGGGATCGGTTTTTCAATCACTTTTGGTTTAGGTGGCTGTTTTTCAATCACTTTAGGTTTATCTAAAATGAACTTAGCAACTCGCTCAGGTATCACTACTTTTTCTCGTTTAGTTTCTTTAGGGACGGTTATTGACCCCATTATTATCGCTAGCCCCATAAAGAGCAGCAACATAAACGTAACAAGAAAAACAAATGGTTTATCTGTTTTACTCTGAGGATGCCAATTAAGCGCCAACTGTTGATAAGTAGCAGTTGTCATTATTATTACCCTCTATCCTTGGCAGTTTGCACGGCGGCAAATGCAATTTTGGTGTAATTTGTTTGGCGACATGTCGCTAATATCTGACGCAATAATTGATAAGGAATGTTTTCATCTCCCATGATAGTCACAGACAGTCCTTGTTGATCATCTTTTGACACATAAAGGCGACTTTCTGTGCGAAAGTTTAATTCATCTTTAAGTGCGTTGATCACTGCATCGTCACCTTCGATAATGTCCGCAATCTCAATCACCTTTTTACCTTGCACAATAATCTCAGTTTCAGTAATACTGATAATTAATGTTTCCTGAGGGACTTTATCTGCCACTGAAGTAGGTAATTTGACATCTTTACTATTTGGTAATTGCTGTGAGCCTGAACTCACTAATAAAAAGAACACCAATATAGTAAATATATCCATTAAGGAGACGAGGTTTAGCCCAGCATTTTTATGAAGACCTTCAAAGTCTTTCATCCGTTTTGAACGGCCTGATAGTTTTGCTTTTTTCATAGATTTACTCTTTGCTACCTTGCTCAGAATTGCTGTTGTCGTTGAGAAGCGTATTGTCTATCTCTGTTTGATCCAATGGTTTTGCATCACCAATAGATATATCAGGAAATAATTCAATCGTTTCAACATCAAACCCCACCACAACATCAGCACTACGAACTTTGTCCATTACCGCGATCATGGTTTTATATTCAATGGCAGGCTCTAATAATAACGAGATATTGGTTTCGTTAGGAAAACGGGTTTTAATCGCCACCATTGCATCAGTAAAGAGTTTCCATTTCATGGCCTCTTCGTTACGATCAATGCGTTTAATTAAGCCCAGGTTAGTGTCTTGAATATCAAAACTATCTTCCCTAATGACCAACTCTAGCTGTAGTTTTATTTCTTGTGATGTATCCGTTTGAGCATCTAGCGCAGGAAGGTTTAATTCCAATACGGTTAATCGCGAAAACACAGCAGTAATGAGCAAAAAAGGAACTAAAATCACCATTAGATTTAAAAAGGCGGTGATATTAAGTTCTTCCGCTTGTTGTATGGTTTTATAGCCTCTTCTTTTCATTTAATCTCTGACCATTAAGTTAAGCGCTTTTAGCGATGATTTTTCAATGCTATCAACTAGGTGTGCGGTTTTTGTTACTAAGTATGAATGCATTAACAGTAATGGAATGGCCGCAATTAGACCAAAAGCGGTTGTATTCATGGCCACTGAGATACTCGCTGAAAGTAGATCGGCTTTTTCTGCTGGGTCTGCTTGAGCAACTGCTGTAAAAGCTTGAATTAGACCGATGATGGTACCCAATAATCCTAATAGAGTTGCAATGTTTGCAAAGGTGGCTAGATAATGGGTACGTTGTGTTAATTTAGGCATTTCATCCATGATGCCTTCTTCCATAGATGCTTCAATGACTTCACGACTTTTATCTTCTTGTTGACGAATAAAACCAAAATTTAATACGTTAGCAAGCGGCGTTTTAATTTCAGCAGTAAATCTTGCTGCACGTTGAAAGTCTAAAGCTTGCAGCATAGGAGTAAGTTCACTCCAAACGGTATTGGTTTTACTCTGTACTTTAGTTAAGTAAATAAAACGTTCTATTGAGATAGCAAGACCAATGGCTAGTACCAATAAAATTGGATACATGAATGTACCACCAGCTTGAAATAATTGAACAATTTCCATCTAAATTCCCTTTTTAAGTGTGTAATATTAAAGTGTTATAGTAATTAATTTGTAGCTTAACGCTCGTTTTTTCCTTTCAGAAAGTTGATACATTGACCTAACTTTGCTGAAAAATATGGTTGTGTTTTATCTGTATCATCAACTGCTATTGTTTGTTCTAATTGAGTCGGTTGATGATCTGTTTCATTTATTTGTTCAATTTCTGCCTCCGTACCATTAAAATTTTTATCTAATAAATCGAGTATTTTTTTTCTTTTTTGGCGATATTCCAAAATGGATAGTTGATAACTTTCATGTGCATTAGTTAACACTCGTAATTGTTTATTACATTCCGTAATCGTCATGCTAACTCCCTACTATTGAACGGACTAATCTAAAGCCAGTTTGTTGATCTGCAGCGCCGCTATGATTACTCGCAGTATTATCGGTACAATCATCCATCGAAGTTTGGTATGACCCACCCACTGCGATTAAAGTTTTACCTGACCCGTACACCAGTTCTTGTGCGTTACCTGCATAATTGACCAAACCCCAATTATTTTGCTTACCGGTAGTAATTTTAATTAATTCTTTACCTTTGCTAATACCACGTGAACTTATTTGACAATTACGATTTGAATCTAATCGACTGTCATTCGCATTTGCTGCATAAACCCACTCTCGTTGCGTTGGTATCCGATATTTTTGACCCGTTTCTATGTTTAACCATTTAATATAATTTTTGATATCTGTGATTGAAACTTCAGTTACAGGTAAATTATCTGTAACATTTGTATTGATTTTACAAGCATTAGATTTTGAACAGTATTCGTTGTACTCTGCTACCGAAATTTCATATTTTCCTATTGCAAATGCTTTTAGTTTATTACCAGATGGGACCACGACCATGGTTGGCCCTTCACCTCCTGTTTTTAATGCATCTTTGCAAACTGCACGAGAACCTTTAGCACCTAAGCCCGCAATAGACACCTGACAACGATCTTTTTCTGTTATTTGTACTGCCATTAAAACATCATTGTTTTGAAACAATAACAAAGCAGAACGCTTCGCCTCTTTTGCATAATCGGGGCTGATCTCTCCCATTGCACTGATACAAGCAGCTAATTCTGTAGTGATGGATTTTTCTGATTTTTGATAACGAGGTAAGTCCAACGAGCGTAATTTTTCAATGGCAATTTTAAAGTCACGCATGTTAATACGCTGTTTACAGATCAGGTGTTGATCAACATTAGCCATTGCTAAATTAAATAAGTTAACTTTTTCTTTCTCTTTTGCATTAGCCGCGGCTTGTTTATTTTTCAAAGCTTGTTTGGCTTGCTGCGCTGCTAATGCTTCACGTTTTTTAGCTTCTTCGATTTGATTAGTAGCAGATAACGCTTTATCCGCTTCAGCTTTTAACCTACGTTCTTCTTCAAGTGAAGCGATTTTTCCCGCCAGTACCGCACTTTGTTCGTCCAATAAGGCCATATCATCGGTATAACGTGAAGCAAAGGCTATTAATGATTCTGCTAGTGCATAATCATAGGTGGCAATGGATTTTTTGATTTCTTCGATATACAAGTTAAATATTGAAGCTCGGGTATCAAAATACCAAGGTGTTGGCTTTTCAGGAAACAGGTTTTTAGCAGTTTCCATCTCTTTCCATAATGAATTTTGCCAAACGGATGTAAACGTTGGCGAAGCAAGAAAACGTGCAATGTTTTCTTGTAATAATTCATAGCGCACTTTAAATTCAAGCTGATTCATTAGTTCAGCTTGTGATATTTGAGGAGTGACTTCTTTTGTTAATTCTGTATAGGCATACCCACTCGCAGCAAGTGTTACAGCGCCAGCAAACCAAAGAGCTAAGTAAGATTTTCTCTTTTCAGTAATTTGTTTGTAAAAGGCTTGAACCGAGATAATTCGATCTTTTCGTTCAAAGGCTAACGCGGCTTCTATTGCTTTCCAATGACGTTTTTTAATGCCTTGAATACGTTTCGGTTTTAATTTTTTGTCGTAAGCTTCGTCAGCAGGTAAACGCCTGAACGGATGATCACCCGTTAAAATTTCATAGGCAATACAGCCTAACGCATAAATATCATCTCGGACGTCAGGCGTTTGCCCTAATAACATTTCACGGCTTGCATAAGCAGGTGTTAATGCGCCAAGATTTCCTGCATCAAACACGGTTCGATCTTTTTCATTGTTACTTCTATCAATTTTTGCTACTGCTCGCGCAATACCAAAGTCAAATATTTTAGCTACTCCCGCATCCGTTACGAAGACGTTACCCGGTTTTAAATCTGAATGAACGATATTTTCGCTATGTGCGTGGATCAAGGCTAAACACATACCTTCCATAATATTCCACGCTTCAATACGTGGTAATCCAGTGGCATGGTATTTTTTAACAAGTTGGTCTAATGGTTCACCAATCATGTATTCCATGGTCATAAAAACAACATCACCATCACGGTCAAAATCGTATACTTTTACTGTATTTTGATTGGCTATGTGTTGTGCTTTTTTGGATTCACGTTGTAGTGAAATAAAGGCTTCTGGATGGGTTTTAAATTCTTCACTTAATACTTTAATCGCAACATATGGGTCTCTGTCTTGCGCTTCAACTCGTAATAAGTCTTTCGCTTTATACACTATCCCCATACCACCAATACCAAGGATCTCTTCTAATACAAAACGATCTTTTAATAACTTATGCTGATTGACATTTTCAGTAACATTTTGCTCAACATTATCCTTGTGAATAGAGGGTTGTGATTGGATCACCGTTGCATTTTCGATCCCCTCATTGCTTACATTCGTATTTTTATTCGTTGGTACTGACCTTGGACTAAAAATGGTAGCGTCATCGGGCAGAGAAACGTTTTCAGTGAAATTTGTTTGAGTCACATCAATCTGATCCACACTGGGTTGATGAACTTTATTCGCAATCACTGTTTTGTCATTAGACAGTTCAACATCCAATTTTTTAGTGCTGATAGATTTTGTTGCAAAAACGGTTTTATCTTCAGCATTTTCCACTATTTTATCGGTGGATTTTCTGAACACAGTTTTTGCCTGTGCGTCATCATTTACCGTAGTGTTACTCTCAACTTTTTTAGCTGGGTCGCTATCGGCATTAACATTGCGATTCACCTGAGAGGTTGAATTTTGGTCATTATTTTCCATGACTATTTACGTACTCCATTACGATACTCAAATGAGATTCGCTTATACATTTTGGTGAAGGCCTTTTACCAGTATCACTGAAATATTATCAGTTGCTTTGTTCTGTAACGCATTCTCAATTAATTGTTGAACAGATACTTCTAAGTCATCACCATTCATTGCGCTAATAATTTCACTTTGTGGTACCGCGTTATACAAACCATCACTACATAATAAAAATTGGTCACCCACATTGACATCAAATAGTTCAATATCTATATCTAATCGTTCACTGGTGCCAACGGCACGTGTAATAACGTTTGATTCAGGGTGTGTTGCGGCTTCTTCTTCTGAAATGAGGCCTTCCTTCACTAATTCCGCTACATGGCTATGATCGTGGCTGATCATAATTAGCTTATCATGGCGTAAACGATATAAACGCGAATCACCCGCCCATAAACACACACCTATGTTGCCTTTAATCAATAAACTCACAAAAGTACTGCCAATGGTTCTGCCATTTAAACTTGTTTTTGAATAATTTAATAAATATTGATTAACTGCTAATACAGCATCTTCTATATCTTTAATGAAACTATCTAGATTAATTTTTGTAGTTAATTTTTTTAATTCATCAACAATCATCTGACTTGCAACGCTACCACCATCATGCCCACCCATTCCATCTGCCACGGTCCATAATCCGATCTCAGGTTGGACTAAAAAAGCATCTTCATTTAATGGTCTTACGGTGCCAACATCTGTTGCGCCAGCACAATTCCAAATTACAGGGCGCCTAACAGTTACATCATTCATTATAATTGGCCTCTATTGTCGATATTTACTATGTCATTACTCATATTATTAATCTGATCATTGATCATGTAAGTTTTAGGCCAACCCCAATGGCTCCAATAACCATCCATCATGGCGGGCAGTTGACTCACACTTGGTAAACCTGGCGTGGTGAATAAACATGGTTGTATTTTTTCAGAACCGCATGTAGACCAGACACTATAGCTTCGCTGTTGACTGGTTAGTAAACTATCCAAGAGATGAGCGTATCCGTTACTCGGAGCTTCTTCTGCGAATTGAAAGTCTACTTTTAAACCACCCGATTGATATTGTTCGCCTGATTTACAATAAGCCATGGGTAACATTAATGGCTGATGTTGATTCTGCTCAATTAACTCTTCTAAAGACAATTGGCCATCTAGGGCTTGTAAGGCTAATTCTTCAATATGTTCAAACCAAGGGGTGTTTGCGGCAACAAATTCTAATGGATTAATATGTGCAGGTAATGGAAAAAAATGATCTGAGATTCCTACTTGAAGTGGGAGCTGATCGATTGAAATATAGTCATGGGCCGAAATTCTGGAAAACACTTAACTGGACAGCAAATAACGAACAGAGTCGAGTTCGAATTGTATTTGAAGACCTTAATGAACAACAACACTCGTTAAGCTTTGATGGTCCATGGGCATGGTTTAGGTTATTAGCGCAATCAAAACTAACAAAAACCAGTAACTCAAGTACTTACATCGTCACCTTT
>JAOFNL010000097.1 GCA_028041985.1 Psychromonas sp.
ATCTTTAATTGAGAGGTTGTTTCTTTAAAATCCATTGATAAATAGACTCAACATCCTCAGTTTTACACAACTCACTACCATGATTCATGGTAGCAGCAGTTCCAGCTGCGACACCACGACGTGTTGCCTCCCTAATGCTTAAACCGTCCACTAAGGCGACTATCGTTGCACCAACCATGCTATCTCCCGCACCGACTGTACTATTCTTCTTTACACGAGGAGGAACGATTTGTTCACAGAGACTTTCTGTCACCAATAGCGCCCCTTGCGGTCCTAGCGAAACAAGTACAACTTCAGCTTGTCCTAAACTAATTATTTCTCTGGCTTTAGCTTCTAGTTCTTCCGGCTCAAGATACTCAGCACCGGTTAATGCGGCTAATTCATTAGTATTAGGCTTAATCAAGTAAACGCCTGTGCTCACTGCTTTTTCTAATGCAGGGCCTGAGCCATCAAAAATAACCTTAATATTATGCAAGCGGCAATGTTGAATAATATTACTCACTAAGTTCTCCGACATTTCGTCAGGGATGCTGCCACTAATGATGCAGTATTCAGCTTCAGAATAAGCTTCAAGCATACTAATCAATTGTGTTTGTTCTGCTGCAGTAAGATTAGCGCCTGGCATAATGAAACGATATTGTGCGTTGTCCAGTGTAGTCACTACGTTAAGGTTTTGCCGCGTCCACGATTCACATGTTAATGGTTGTATTTGAATGCCTTCAGCCAGTAATAAATTATTTAAATTTTCACCTGACGAACCACCAGCAGGGTAGATTGCAACAGACTCTCCTCCTAACCGCTGAATAACACGCGACACATTAATACCGCCTCCGCCAGGCTCAAACACAGGCGCAGAACAGCGTAACTTTCCATCAGCAAAAATACGAGGCGTAGTCGACGAGCAATCCAATGCAGGATTAAGTGTAATAGTAATGATTTTTACCATGAAAAAATTTCCTTCTGTTAAACACAATTCAGCGCAGTACTCTATTTATACCCGTTACCATTCAAAGTGCAAAATTCATTAAGCGGTGAAGTGAACAGATTCTAGGCAGAAAGAGCAAGATATAACGGGTTAAATCGACACATTCTAACAACGAAAATGGTTGCGACTTTCTACATCTAATGCAACCTTCTCATCAATTAATTTAAAAATATTAGAATGGAATGACGTTGAACATGGTTTGATTTCTGCCGTTTTCTTTCGCTTTATAAAGTAAATCATCAGCTTCTTTAAAAATACCTTCCGTATTATGATGCTCATTAACAAAGTCACTATATAAACCGATTGATACTGTAACGTATTTACTTACACGATTGCCGGTATGCTCTATATGTAGACCCTCAATCGCTTCTCTAATACTCTCGACAAAGTTTAAAATATTGTCTCTATTACTCGATTTAAATAATAAACCAAACTCTTCACCACCTAATCTGAAGCAATAATCGTCTGCTCTATTTACCTTACTTTGCAATACCTTAGCAATACCTCTTAACACTGCATCCCCCTCTTGATGGCCATAAATGTCGTTATACTGCTTAAAGAAATCAACATCCATAATTAAAAATGAGAACAAACTATGGTCTCGTTTTAAACTATTTAAATATTTAGGGAATATATCGTTAAAGTGCCTTCTGTTATAAATATTCGTCAAAGCATCAGTAATGGATAATTCTTCAATTATTTTCTTATCCGTAATGTCGTGTCTAATCGAGGTATAACCAATAACCTGATTATTTTTATTCAATTGAGGAGAAATGGTTGCGTCTACCCAATAAAAACTACCATCTTTTTTCTTGTTTTTTATTTCCCCTTTCCAGACCAAACCTGCTGACAACCTAGTCCATAAGCCTTTATAAAGCCTTGCATCTGTATCTTCATGTTTAACTATATTGTGATTTTTCCCTATTAACTCTTCTCTGCTATACCCCGTTTTTTCACAAAAGGCACGAGAGGCATAGGTGATCTTACCGTTAAGGTCTGTTGAAGAGGTCAGCACATTTTCATCCACAATTTTAATATAGCTTTCCAGTTGCTCATTAATTTTATTGATAGATCTATTTTTAAATAAAATGATTAAAATGATACAGACTAAAAAGCCGGCAAGAATCATGACATTGGTATAATTAACCTGCTCTTCATATTTAATAGATAACCATTTATTTAAGATATCTTTATTTTCTTGAGGAGGGATTTGAGCAATCAATTTATTAAAGATGCTATTAAGCAATGGCTCATCAACTCTAGTCGCCATTGGAAAAGCCAATGTATTGTTGACCTTGCCTGCGATTTTTAATTCCCCAATATAATCTTCATTGATGCTATATCCGACTGCGGGTAATACACCAATAAAACCATATAATTCTCCTTGTTGAACTTTTGATAATCCGTCTTTAGCCCCCTTTACTTCGATTAAGTTGATAGTGGGATACTCTTCTTTCAACACTTCCGCATAAGCAAAGCCTTCTGTGATACCTAGCTTTTTAGATATCACATTAGAGATATCGTTAATGAACGGTTTGTCGTGTAGTGTTGCAATCACAATAGGCATTTTCATTAATGGTTTTGTAAAATTGAAATATGCCCTTCTTTCTTTTGAAGGCGTCATGATAGAAACAAAATCACACTTTCTTTGCTTGCTAAATTCAACCGTTTCTAGCCAATTACTCGTGTTTACTAAATTAATCGGGATTGGTAGCTCTTTTTGAAATAACTTTATATATTCTGCCGTCATACCTATGTGTTTATTTTTTTCAATTTTTTCGAAAGGAAGCCAGTTAGGATCAATACACATATTAAGCACTTGTTTACTCTGCAAATAATCTAACTCTTGATTAGTAAACTCAACTTTTGATAAGTCATTAATATTTAGCCACTTTTTTTTCAATGCAAACATTTCACTCTGAGTAATAGATGCATTGGCTTTTTCCAAAATAGACTTTAATGCGAGATTACCTTTAGAGACACCTAGATATATTGCGACCTCATTACCCCCCCCCAAAAAGATTATCAATATTAATATTATGCAGATTACTCAACCAATTTTTAGTAATATAATATTCAATGGTAGAAGCATTATCGATAACAGCATCCGCCTTTCCATTTGCCACAGCCTCAACGGCATCTTTTACTGTAGGTGCTAAATATAATGGCTGGTTAGGGTATTTTTCATTCAAGGTTGCATGCAAAAAAGATTTATTCAAAACAGCAATCACCCTGCCTTCCAGATCTTCCATGGAGCTAATTTCGATACCTTTTTGTACTGCAACACTAACGCGGTAATCAAATTGCTTAAATGAAGTAAAATCAATGTATTCTTTTCTTTCTGGATTAATGGCTACATTCGGCAAGACATCAAGCTCACCATCTTTCAACATTTGAAGATTTTCTTGCCATGTTTTTCCACTAATAAACTCTATATTTATGCCTACTTTTTCAGCCAATAATTTTGTAAAGTCAATGCTATAACCCATAGGGGTATTATTTTCATTGAAATTATAAGGGGGAAATGAAGACATATTTTGAACTTTAAAAACTGGATGCTGTTGGAGGTATTCTTGCTCTTCTTGGGTAAAGTTGATGCTTGAAGTGGCGACGGTAAAATCATCAAAAATAAAATTAGTCAGATCCAAATTATTTAACGAAAATCCATATTCAGTATAGAGATCATATATATACTGCATTCTTCCTTTATCAACCGTACCGAGTGGAATCATCTCTTTTGCAATGACCTGCTCAATGGCATTGGCTTCATAACGTAAATGCGCTATTGATTTTTGACTACTGTATTTTTCATGGATGAGTTGAATCATCTCTTCTTTGTTATTTAACGCATATTCCCACCCTTTTAGCGTCGCTTCTTTGAACTTTTTAACTCTATCTGGATGATTTTTGGCTTCATTTTGATTGGTAAATAGCATGTCCCCATAAAGATCTACGCCATAATTCATGGGATTAATAATGTTAAGTTCAATGCCTTTTTCTTTAAAATAAAACAATTCATTACTTAAATAAGCGGGCGTGACATCGACTTCTTGATTCATCAATTTTAAATAATCGTTTTTCCCTCTTTCACGTATTAAATTCGGTTTTATTTTAAGTTTATTAAACATCGATAAAATAGAGAATCCATCAGTATCGTTATCATAAAAAAGCACATCTTTATTGTTCAGTTCATAAGGTGTTTGAATACCACTTTCTTTCAGTGAGATTAATACGCTAGGGGAGTGTTGAAAAATAGGAGCAACGATAACAACAGATTCATTTTTTTGCTTTATAAAGAATAAGCACTGAATCAGCAATGCCATACTCTGCATCGCCATGTATGACTTGTTCAATATTATTTACTTTTAGACTTTTTTCTCTGATTTCAACGTCTAAGCCCAGGTCATTATAAAACCCCTTTTCTTTTGCTGCGTAATAGCCAGCAAACTGAAATTGATGAAACCATTTTAGCTGCAATGTAACCTTTTCATTCTCTTCAGAACTCGCATTTGCAGCACCATAAAAACAGAGACTGAATACGATAAACATCGCGAAAAATATCGTTTTTTTCATCTTATCCCAATTAATAATTGTTTCTTATCCATAGCTGAAATAATAGCTTTAGATATTAAATTTTAAATAAAGAGTTTAGTACGGGTGATGAAACATGCAATCCAAGCAGTAGACTACTGCAGAAAATAAATGGGAAGTTAGATCTTAGTGGTATAACTTAACAAATAAAGCATTAATATAATGCAATCTCAGCATTTAATTGTTAATAGATTGTTAACAAAGTATTGCATAACCACACTTATTTAAGGTAATCTAATAATCACCGAGATGGTTTATGACATGAAAGGAGAACGATTATTCTCCCCGTATTAAGAAAGTTAAGGAGAATAAATGAAAGAGCTAATTGTTAAAGACTTTATGAACACTAATTTCGCGAAAATAAGTGTCGATATGCCAGTAATCACAGCGTCTATAGAACTGATTAAGAAAGAAGTATTAGGAGGCCCTATCGTCGATCAGAATAATAAATTACTGGGTTGGATTTCCGAACAAGAATGTCTGCAAACAACCCTTCAATTTGCCTACCATAATCAACGAGTCGCACTGGTTAAAGATATTATGCGTAAAGATGTGTTAAGTATTAAGGCAGATCAGTCTATTTTTTCACTTGCCGAGAAGATGTTAGGGACACAACCAAAGAACTATCCGGTTGTAGACGATAATAATAAAGTGGTTGGAGTTATTTCTCGCCGTAGAGTGCTTAAAGCCTTGCTTGACAACGTTTTTTAGATACAGAAAAGTCAAAACTATTACATACACCCGTTACCATTAATTCAGCACCTTGAATGGTAACGGGTATAGATTAGTGTCAATTTGAATCAATTATAGAGCTTTAACAGATAACTCAACGTTTCTATTTGTTCCTCCTGAAATACCTTTTACTCGTAACCTAAAGCTATAATCGGTAGAACTTGTCTCTGTTGGCGTGCCACTTAGTGTCCATATACCTGTAGCAGTTTCATTAATCACTAACCAATTAGGTGCAGTGTCTGTGTCTACAATATAGACTTGGTTGATTTCATCCCCTTCAGGATCCCAAAAATCAACACCTACTGTTAGGGTATGAGAATAAGCTTCACCAACAACAGCGACAGGTAAAGAGGTATATTGTCTTGCCCAATTTGGTTTACCCGGCTCTTGAAACTCTTTTAAATGTGCATCTGCTAATAATAACTGTGCTAATGCATAGTCCCATAAAACCAGATTAGGCGCTTTATTTTCTAGATTATTAGTGACTAACGGAGTGCCCCACGTAATAGCACCACCATCAATAATTCCTGTTGCTGTCCATTCAACAAATTCATCATCTGTTAAACAAGCGGTTTTACCACCGTTCCACGAAGTCGTACTTTGCTTAGGAAAGAAGTGACCAACCACATTATCATTCCAATCACGATTATCCTCTAAGAATGGCAATCCGCCAGTCTCCCCCATTAATTCAGTTATATAGAAGTTACGCGTGTAAAGACTATCTGTTTCAACCATGTCACCTGCGCCACCAAAAGGATGGCCAAAGGTATAATCATCAAACAATGTTGGCGTTGCAAAAGGCTTAGCCGCAGTCCCTACGCTATTGTTAAAGGCAACAGCAGCATTTGGATTACCCGCATGTACAGCGCTGGCAAAAGCCTCATAAATTCGTTGGTCTTCTACACTTTCCGAACTAGGGTCATCTCCCCCTTCATCTTCCATTATGTTATCCGCCGAGTCAAAAACCCATGCATCAATTAAATCGCCATAACGAACGGCATATTCTTTAAGGATGAATTCCGCATAGCAAAACATATACTTACGACGAGTTTCATCATCATTACCATAGTATGACTGACTATTTAAAAAGGTTTGAGCTTCTGTATTCGTATCACACCACGCCATCCAACGCTCTGAAACATTCGGGTAGCCATCAGGAATACTATCTTCGTAACGAGCCAATAAATTGTAAGAATTCACATAAATTTCTGATTTTAAACCTGCTGCACGCAATGCAAGTAACCAAGATAAGAATGGGTCATCCGCTGTTGAACGCGGAACCACTAAGTTAATTGGGTCGCCGTTATCATCGGTATCACCTTGCCACAAGCCTTCGATAATATCGTGTGGTGCTGTATGCGTTGGTGAATAAATATTTGGACTCGTTAAAGGTAACTGAACATAATCAAGGGTTCTAACACCTGCAATTTGTTCAATAAACTCATCAATCGTTACCCCTTCAATATTACCATTGTATGTTTTTTCTGGTAGCCATAACGCTCCCCAAGCACCTCTTAGCCATGCGGCTCTATGTCCTTGTTCACTAGTGTCAGTGTCAGCACCTGAATCAGCATCTTCATCGACGCCAGAACCAACTTCTGGATCGACGTCATCATCTACGCCAGAACCAACACCTGCATCAACGTCATCATCTACGCCAGAACCAACACCTGCATCAACGTCGTCATCTACGCCAGAACCAACACCTGCATCAATATCAGTTTCAGCATCATTAACGAGTTCAGTAGCAGCAGAGCCACTTTCACTACCACATCCAGTGACAATAAATAGGGCAGTAACCAACAGGCAAACTTTAGGGTATTTCATTGTACATCCTTGCTTTAAATGCATTTTAGGTTGATTCGAGATTCCAACTAAGCGACTTAATATTTATATAGACTAAAATATTGATCTGTCACAGCTTAAATTTAAGCAATAAAAACCAACTATAAGCTGGCTGATTATTGGCTCTGATTATAAGTCATTAGAAATGTAAATTAGACCAGAATAGTCTAGGTGGTTAAATACCTAAATAGGGTATTAAAAACGCTATATTTTAAT
>JAOFNL010000098.1 GCA_028041985.1 Psychromonas sp.
TACTGACCATTTTTAATTTCAGTTTGTTTTATGCCATCACCAATGTCATCTATAGGTCACTGCCTAGTAGCAAAGCATATCCGTTTTAAACTAAGCAATAACATCACAAAATTTCAATTAAAATATATCCAGCCCACCTTGTACAAAAAAACAAATTGTTCATTATTAATGAACATGGTAAATTAATGAACAAGAAATGAGGGGTGATCCATGATTGAACTAGAATCCAGTATACTTTATCAAGCAATTGAAGCTTTCCAAAAAGTAACAGGGATAACTATATCTGTAGTTGCAAGAGACCAGATGCAAGAAAAAAAAGAAGTCGATGCAGTCATTGCATTAGACGGAATCTCTAGTCATTTTAATGTTGAAATAAAAAAATGGTCTAATAATATAAATGTAGCCGCATTAATCCATCATATGAAGAAATTTCAAGAGATAGATAATACAATATTAATAAGTCAGCACATTAATGCCTCTATGGCTGAAAAATTAAAACAAGCACAGGTTCAATTTATAGATACTGCTGGTAATGCTTATATCAATCAGCTTCCAATCTATATTTTTGTGAAAGGTAATAAATTAGCCCCAGATACTTTAACAGTATCGTCATTAAAATTAGGAAGCGCATTTAAGAATAAAGGCTTAAAAATAGTTTCTGAATTCTTACTACACCCTCAAATTATTAATGCAACTTATAGAGAAATTGCCGAAAAATCTCAGGTGGCATTGGGCACAGTAGGCAATGTAATAGATGACTTAGTAAAACAAGGTTTCATGACGATTAGCAAGAATAATAAACAGCGTCATTTACACAACAAAGAAAAATTATTTAAAAAATGGGTGGATGCTTATCCTGCTCAGATAAAAGCAAAACAAAAAACACGGTTTTTTACTACTGATGATCCTCACTGGTGGGAAAAGTTAGATATTCAAGAGTTAAATGCGCTATGGGGAGGCGAAGTAGCGGCAGCTAAATATACTCAATTTCTTAACCCTAAAAATGCAATTATTTATATAGAGCCTAATAAGACAAACCAATTGGTTAACTTAGCAAAATTAAGAAAGGTTCATTCAAATGAAAGACCAAATATCATCATTGAAATAACAGAGCCCTTCCTACCTATTAATCAAATACAAGGCCCGAAAACAGGACTAGTTCATCCAAATGTTGTATATGCAGACTTAGTTTCTACAAACGACTCGCGTAATCATGAAACAGCAGAGAGGTTGTATGAAGAATACTTGCGTTGATATATCTGAAAAGCTTAACACTGGACTCGTTGAACTATATAAAGATATTAATGATACTGCTAAGCGGCTTAATATTCCTTATTTAGTAATAGGTGCAATGGCCAGAGACTTAGTACTAGTGCATGGTTTTGACTCAAAGATTGAACGTGGTACTCGTGATGTTGATTTTGGCATTAACATCGAGAGCTGGGAGCAATTCTTTCTATTACAAAGCGCTCTTCTTAACATTGGCTTTGTACAAGATAAAAACAGCATTCATAAATTCACACGAACAGATCATCACAATTTACCTTGGGAAATTGATATTGTTCCATTTGGAAAAATTGTTGATCAACAAAGTTCTATACATTGGCCACCAAAAGGTGACTTTGTAATGAATGTCATTGGCTTCAATGAAGCGTTACAAAACGCATTACAGGTCACGATATCAAAGAACCCGGCACTCACTATTTCGGTTGCTTCACCAGCAGGGACAGCGCTTTTAAAATTAATCGCATGGTTTGATAGAGAAAGTGAATTTAGAAAGAAAGATGCTGCTGATATTAAATATTTAATGGCGACTTATCATAAAATACCTGAAATTTTCGATGCCATTTATGATGAAGGCTTTGCTGAAAAGCAGGGTTATGACTTACTAAAAGCAAGTGCAGTTAAACTCGGCACTGACATTAATATAATTTCATCCCCAAAAATTAAAAATCTATTACGAGATAATATTTTTCTTAATGAAACCAATATGATCGAGTTTTCACGAGAGATGAATAGCGGAATAAATACAGACTTTGATGAAAATTTTGAATTACTCACTTTGTTAGGCGAAAGAATATTAATTTTATGATCAACTCACAAGGTAGGGAAAGAAAATTACCCCTTCATTTTTAATTACTTTAACAAAAAAGTCTCGATATTCGAGACTTATAATAAGCGCATTCACAAGTTAAAAAATTATTCAATATTTTGCACCTGTTCCCTCATTTGCTCGATTAAAACTTTACATTCTACAGCTGCAGCTGTGATGTCTGTGTTAATTGCTTTTGAGCCTAGCGTGTTGGCTTCACGGTTAAACTCTTGCATCATGAAGTCTAAACGGCGGCCTACTGCGCCCCCTTTTTTGAGTACGTTGCGTGCTTCTGAAATATGGGAGTCTAATCGGTCTAGCTCTTCTGCTACATCGGACTTTTGCGCTAGTAAAACAAGCTCTTGCTCTACACGCGTGCTATCTAAATCTACTTTTGCATCTTCAAATTTTTTCAAAATACGTGCTTTTTGCCATGCTTGTATTTCTGGCATAAATCCTCGAACTTTAGTCGCTTGTTCAGCAATACCAGTTAAGCGTTGATCAATAAATACGGCTAAGTTTGCCCCTTCTGCGGCGCGCGCCTCAACAAACTCATTAAGTGTGGTTTCGAAGGCCGCCATTAATTCTACACTGACCGCATCCACATCTTGCTCCGGTGCTTGCATTACACCAGGCCACTTTAAGATATCAACAGGATTAACTTGCCCTGCCCCCATTTGCTCTACGACCCATTGTGCATTTTTCATCAATTGTGTAGCTAATTCTTGATTCATACTCAATGAAGTACTATCGATAGAGTTTGCATCGAAACGCAAGCTACATTCTATTTTCCCGCGCTCTAAACGCTTTCTAAAAGTATCTTTTAACTTAGTTTCTAGACCACGAAATTGTTCTGGTAAACGAAAATATGTTTCAAGATAACGTTGATTAACAGAGCGAATCTCCCAAACAGCTGTACCCCATTGCCCCTTTAATTGTTTGCGTGCAAACGCCGTCATACTGTAAATCATATTTTCCCCTTTCAATTTGAATAGTGAGTATAACTGACTAATCGCTATACATGCTACGATAGGAATCACTTTGAAGAGGATTTGATGCAACAAAAATTTGCAATGAATAGCATAAGTAACAAATTGATGAGCATAAGAGGAAGAACAAATAAAATTGGCTAAGTGCTAAGTAATATACCAAGCCATTTATTCTAATTAAAAATAATGTGCCGTAGATGAATACAACATGATTAGTTATACCCGTTATCGTCAGGTGCTTTGGTTAGTCGTTAGCTTGGACTCCATATCAAGGCGCAACATGATGACAATGACTCATCCTTATCGAACGCAGAGTTGGTTTTCAAGCTAATGACTCAGAGGACACGCCGTGAATTTTGTACCTTGAGTGTTCACGGGTATATTAAGCTAACTAGAAATCAAACGACCTAACTCTTGTCCTTCTTCAATCATGCTTTGAAATTCATCTACGAGGCCATCTTTATTCAAATGTACTGCTTGTACCAATGGTTCAGGAAAGCGCCCTACAATCATTTCTGGCGGCAAATTGGCTCCCCATGCAAAGCTAGCAAATACTGACAAGCGAATTAATATAGCCCCTTCAGATGGATGATCATATGATAATGGATCCAATTGTTGTTCAATTGCATCACAAAAAACTGCAGAAAAGTCCCAATGTTTCGCTAATTCAGCTCCAACCTGTGTGTAATCAAAACCAAAAGTTTCACGCTGTGCTGCTAATCTTGGCTCCCCTGATTCAACAGCCATACGTATTAATGCACACTCATCAGGCTTTAATATTTGTAGTAATAATTCGCCAATATTATGCATCATTGCACAAGTAAATGCGGTTTCACTATTTACTTTAGTATGCTTCGCTAATGCTTTGGCAATACTCGCTGTGGTAAAAGTATCTGTCCAAAATTTATTTTTATCAAAACCTTCAATTTCAGGAAAAGTATTAGATAACGTTGCTGCGACAACAATACTACGAACCTGATTAAACCCCAATCTGATCACCGCTTGCTCAATGGACTCAACTTCTTTACCGCGGCGATAAGCCGTAGAATTAGCCATACGAATAACTTTGGCACTGATTGATTGATCCATTGCTACTTTTTTTGCAATATCTTCTACTCGCGCATCGTCATTAGAAAAGCTTTCCATCAACTCGAGTAACAAAACCGGCAGTACAGGTAATTGCTTTACATTGCTAAAAAGTGTTGAGAGTTCGAGCATAAAAATGCCTTATTCATTATATTATTAGTCCATAAAGCTAAGCCCGAAACGCAATAAAATCAAATCTAAAAGTGTTGTTTGTTGAAGTTTTACAAAATTTAGATTGCATATGATTTTTGTTTTATAAAACCACATGCATTTATACTGCGTTTAAAGCAGATATAACCTAAATGTAACTAATTTACAAAATGCGCTTAGCTAAAGTTAGTAGATCTTCAATTAGTCATTGAAAACCGCTTATATTATTAAAGAATGGCGAGCTTTAGTTCAGCAAGTCTGAATTCTTCATTTTGTCTATCAGTTTCGTCTGAAGAACCACCATAAATAGACTACACATTAAGATAATTAATACTTTAAAATTCATGAATAAGTTCTCTAAAATTGCTAGGATGCTTGGTAGTTAAATTTTTGCTCACTTTAACGCTAAAATAGAAAAAATCTAACCCTCTATTTTTCTCTGCGTGCAAAAATAAAAAGGAAAATAATATACTGAAAATTAACATAGGATACTGTGAATGAAATTTAGCCCCTGTACAAGCCAATGCACAAATGATGGCAGCCACTGTGAAGGCTGTGGCAGAAGCCATGTTGAAATCGCTGAAACACAACACATAACCAAACAGCTAGTTGAGCATTTAGTTAAATACGATTATGACGATCCAGAAAACTTTTTAGAAATGATTAAAGCGAAAGCCATCAAGCGATCTAATCTCATTAAAGAAGAGCAGCATGGTTAAACAATATAAAGAAACGATATCCCAAGAAACACAAGATGAAGCGCTTGCAATGGCTAAAAAAATACATAAGCCAGGACAAACAAAAGAACAAACTAAGTTAATCGCGCTAGGTATACAAAAAGGTATCGCAGAATATAAAAAGCTAGCTAAAAGTAAGCAACGTGAAGCAGATAAAGCGAAAAAGAAAAAAGCACCAGTAACAGGAAACGCGTCAGACCAAAACACAACTCTCAATGAGTCGACAACTCAACCTTTACCTTGGATTTTATTGGCGGTTAGTTGGGTAGGATTCATTAGTTATTATTTTTTAAATCGATAAATGAAGTAAAGGAACCAACATGGTTAAAGTAATTGTAAACGGCGCAAAAGGTCGTATGGGCAGTGAAGCTGTTAAAGCCGTTAATAATGATAGTGAATTAGAACTCGTTGCATCAAGCGATTTTGGTGATGATCTAGCGGCATTGATTAAACAAACTGGTGCACAAGTTGTTGTCGACTTAACGGCCGCATCAGCAGGCTTTGATAATACACAAACCATTCTTAATGCAGGAGCTTGCCCTGTAATCGGTACCAGTGGTTTCCTTGAGAAACAAGTACAAGAGCTGCAAGCTTTAGCAAAAGAAAAACAGTTAGGTGGTTTAATCGCACCCAACTTTTCCGTTGGTGCTGTATTGATGATGAAGTTTGCAGCACAAGCGGCAAAATATTTACCCGATGTAGAAGTGATTGAAGCACACAGTCCTCAAAAAGAAGAAAGTCCATCAGGTACAGGTATACGTACAGCAGAGTTAATTGCAGCAGCTCGTACAAAAACAGCGACGCCATGTAGCGACAAAGAATTGATTGAAGGGGCTCGAGGTGCTGAATTAAATGGCGTTAAATTGCATTCAATTCGTTTGCCGGGTGTTGTAGCTCAGCAAACTGTGTTTTTCGGCGGGTTAAGTGAAACGTTAAAAATAGAGCACAACTCACAACACCGCGAATCTTTTATGCCGGGTATTTGCTTGGCTTGTAAAGAAGTCGTAAAACGCAATGAGCTTGTTTATGGATTAGAACATTTAATGGATTAATATCAGTTTAAAAACTCTCTCATATGTCAGGTAGCGTTACCTGACATATTTCCTGCGTACAACTCATCATAGAAGCAAGATTCACTTACGCTATTTTTCGCCCATAGATAAGATATAAAAGTGCACAGGGTATCGATAACTGATAAATAATTTGCAGCTGATTTAAAGGCGTTATATTCATTGAGGTAAAGAACCCAATTAAGCTGAAAAAAACAACCAACATAAACTGGGAATAATAACTCTTACAAATAATATAACGTGTTGGTTTATCTTTTCGTGCAATATCATAAAAGCGTTTGTTAAAAGCGAGGCGAAAAAAGTTACTTAAAAAAGCGACGAGTAATAAACCGCTATATAAGAATACACTTTCCATTTCTATATTAAATTCTCCACGAAAGAACCATGAAAAAGCATACCCCAAAACGGCTATGTAATAGATTAGTTGTGTATTAACTCGGTCAATATACTTTTTAATAAAAAAGAAAATTAATGCTAATAAAACACTTAACCCAACAATGATTAAACCTAATTGCATTACGTTTTCTTGCGTTAGCATGTAAATAGTTAACACCCAAAAATAACTTTCTAAAAAAAGAAAAAAACCATCAATAATAAAAATAAGCTTAGAATGATGTTGATCTTTAAACTGAAAAACTTTCTTTAAGCTCAATGCTTTAATTTGCTTTAAGCTCGATAATGGCCCTTCTTGACCATAACCAGAAACCATCGATTGCAAGCTGTTATTGACCCAAATAAAACCAATTACAGAAAGTAAAAAAGAAAGTATTAACAGCCCTATAAAGTACTCTTTACCTAATAAGTAACTTCCAACCAATACTCCAACCTTTAATGCAAATACAACTAATATTTGAAAGTTACCAAAGGTATTACCGGTATTATCGTCTTCGGTAATCGCTTGAAATAATAGTCTTTGTGTAGACCAATAAAAACAACCTGCGGCACCATTAATTAATGCACCGATGGTCACCAATAGCTTCTGGTTATCCCACACCAATAAAACAACAAACAAGCTTTGAAAAATGAACGACAAACTAATGAGAGTTACCCAATTATTAGCTGCTCGGAGGCGATCCCAATAATAGAGTGCTATTAAAAAACCTACGGAGGTTAATGCGATAAAATAAGAAAGCTCATTAATCGTTATTCCTTTATCCCATAAAATAACGGGGATAAATAAAGGCAGCAATCCTAATAAAAAGGAATGAAACCCTGTGAATAAATAAAATGAGCGCGTCA
>JAOFNL010000099.1 GCA_028041985.1 Psychromonas sp.
TTAAATTAAAGGGTAGAATGACTTCTGGTAAGCTTTGGTCATCAAGAATGGCTGGAAAATTTTGTAATGTTTTTGATTTTTTTTGTTTATTGATTTGAGACGATTTATCTTCTTTACTGTCCGCTAAAACGACAGTTAAGCCATTAATGGTTGAGCTTAACGTAATATCATTTTCTTGCCCTGTTGCCGATAGTAATACTCGATTAACATCTATCTCAACACCAGCTACTTTCACATTGGCATTATTCACGTCAAGATGGTTAATATGTACAGGTATAGGGAAAGTTAATTTAAATGGCTCTGAATTATCTTCGGTAATTTGCTCAGGGGAATCACTTAGTGCGATATTTATCTGTAAACTTTCTAAAACTAATGAATCAAGGCATAATTCATTGATTAAACAAGTCCAGTCAAATGTATAACTTAATTGTTTAAATTCATATAGCATTTCACCATCTGACCAACGTATTAGTTCGTAGGTTGGAGAATTAAGAATAGTTCCTTCAGATAATGAGACCACTAATCGTGGCTCTAACGTTTGTAACTTATCTAAAATAAGTATGTTACCAGCATGTGTAAACAACCCTAATGTGATTAGCAATAACACTAACGCTACCAATACGTATAGTGAATACAAGAGATGTTTTATACCTTTAGCAATAAATAAGATTACACTCATAATTCAGGACCGATCATGAAGTTGATTGTATAATTGTTGCTTGATCCTGTGGTTTCAGTTAACGGAAATGCTAAATACAAACGAACAGGGCCTACTGGAGAAGCCCAAATCACTCCGGTTCCACTGCCTATTGAAAGCGATTCAGAAAAGTCATCCGTAGCTGTTCCAAAATCTGTAAATACAGCAATTTTCCAGTTGTTGACGATGGGATAACGATATTCTAGACTTGCAGATGCTAGATAGTATCCCCCAACCAAATAATCATCTGAATCTGTCGGCGCAATTTCATTATATCCATATCCCCTAATCGTTTGATCACCACCAGTAAAATACCGCATTGAAGAAGGGACATCATAAATTGAATCGGCAATAATCCCACCTAGTTCTGAAGAACCAACGAATTGATGGCCATTATATGTTCGTATTATTTTTGCTTGACCATAAAGTTTTGCAACATTACTAGATGAGAATAGGTTCTGACGAGCAAATTCGAAAAAGATAGATTGTTTATCACCCCATTCTATATTGATATCACCACGACTCCTTTTACGACTGAAACTAATACCTGGTAATATTAGTTCTGCAGCAAACTCTTCTGAGCCTTGAATACCTGATTCATTATCATAACGAATATATAGAGTACGTAACCACTCGTTATCAAGTTTCCAATGTCTATTAAAGCTAACTAAATATTGTGTAGTGTTAGTATCATTTTGATCCAGTTTTTTATATCCACTCTGAATTGAAAAGTAATTAAAGAGTGGGTCAGCGATAGGGATCTTGTAAGTCATTGATACTTGTTGACTTGGAATAGAAGCAATTGCACTGGCTTGAATTGAATGTCCGTATTGATTTATCCAAGGGCGAGTCCAACCCAAACTGCCTCGAACACCTTCATCTGTACTATATCCGACACCAACATTAAAAGTGTCTTCAGGACGCATGGATGCAATTACATGTAATGGAATAAATCGCCCTTTCTTTTGCGATATTTCAGGCAAAATAGTGATACTTTTAAAAAAACCAGTCTCACTCAATGATTGATTAAATTCGTTTAATACGGTGTTTTCGAAAGGGTCACCTTTTTTAAAATTGATTAATGACCTAACAAACTTATCAGCAGGGATTTCACTTACAAAAATAAGATCGCCAAACTGATAACGAATTCCACTATCAAACCATAAATGGACAACTGCGGTATTAGTTTGTTCCGAAACATCGACGACTGATTTTAAATATTTTGCATCAAAATAACCATTACGTTGTGCTAAACGACTAAAGTCACCTTTAGCAGATTCATAAACACCATGATCTAAAAAATCACCTTTTTTAATGGGTAAAGTGAGCATTAATTGTTGAAAATTTGCATCTTTAAGCGCCTCACCTGTGAGTCTTAAATCAACATCAATAATTTGTGTTCGAGTACCTAAAGTGACATCAAGTGTGACAATTTGAGAGTTTTCTGTGCCTGTCACTGTGGTGGTAAATTCAGTATGATAATAACCTAGTGCGATTACACTTTCTTTAGCAGTTTCTTCAACATCTGCTAGATAATTCTCATTATTTGCATTTTCTGGGAGAGTTAAATTTTTTAAAAAAATAAGTATGTTATCTTTTGTTTTATTGTCTTGTACGCCTTTTATTTCAAAAGTTACAGTAGCATAAGCACTATAAGGCAAGCATATAAATAAAAACCAAATTAAAAGTTGGTAAAACCTTTTCATTAACTCTCTAACTTGTTAGATTTGAGCTTTTCATTGTTTAAAACTGTTTGGAAATTTTTATTAGATAAAGGAGTCCCTACAAAATAACCTTGGAATTGATGGCACCCTTTCTCAGCTAAGAATTCAAGTTGCTCTTTATTTTCAACCCCTTCGGCAACAACATCTAAATTGAGTGATTTACCCATATTAATGATAGCCCCAACAATGACTTTCTGATTTTCTTGTTGCAACAAATTAGTTATAAATGATTGATCAATTTTTAAAGTAGAAACAGGTAATATGCTTAGGTAAGAAAATGAGGAATAACCTGTACCAAAGTCATCAATTGCAAATCTGAAACCTAGCAACTTAAGCTTATTCAATTTTTTAATGACTAATTCCATATGTGACACTAAAACTGTTTCAGTGATTTCAAATTCAATTAGACTTGCGTCAATACCCGTTTCTAATAAATGTTTTTCAACAGAATGTGAAAATCCTTGTTGTAAAAGTTGTTTTGGACTGACATTAATCGAAAGCGTTTTAAAATGTGATGGTAATCCATTTTCAACCCAAGATTTCAATTTAGTAAATGCATTATGAATAACCCAATCACCAAGCGGTATTATTAAATCAGAATCCTCTGCCACAGGTATAAAGTCAGCAGGATTAATCCAACCTTGCTCGCCTCTAAACCAACGGGATAAAGCTTCTGCTCCAACTAAACAACCATCAACATCAACTCGAGGTTGGAAATCTAAAGTGAATTCATCATGTTCTAAAGCGTGGCGAATTTGTCCCTGTAATGTATGATTACGGTGTATTTTTTCTTCAATGTTTTTGGCGAAGAAACTGATATTACCAAATTGGCTATCTTGTGCATTTTTCATTGCCATAGCAGATTGACGTAATAGATCATTAGCTTCTGAACCTTCAGATGGAAATAAAGTAATACCATAGGCACAACTTAATATTAAATTTTCATCTCCAATTTCAAAGGGTTCTCTTAATACTACATTTAAACGTTTTGCAAAACTAAGTGCCATTTCAGCAGCTTGTTCATGGCTTCCATGGAGGTCAGGTAAAATAGCGACGAATTCACTTCCATTCACGTGAGCAATAAAGTCAGTTTCCGATTTATGTTTTTCTAACCGACGAGCGATTAAAAATAATAATTCGTCACCTTTATAGTGCCCTTGCAGATCGTTAATCGTTTTATATTGGTTACAATCAATGAATACTAAAGCACCATGTAGATCATTATGCTGCGCTCGTAAATTCTCTTGAGTTATATGTGCGATCAGCTGTGCTCTATTTGGTAATTCAGTAACTTCATCAAATTGAGCTTGCTGTTTAATTTTTTCATGCATCTCTTTATAAGACGTGACATCTGTATTGGTTCCGATGATACGAGATGGTTTACCATTGACATCCCAAGAAATGGTTTGTCCTCTACTTAAAATCCATCGGTAATCACCATTTGAGCATAAAAGGCGGTGTGTGTTTTCAAAGAATGATTGTCGGCCAATAAAATGAGCCTGTAAATCTTTAAATACATTTAAATGGTCTTCTGGATGAATGCGATCTTCCCACTCTGTAATATCAGTAGCAATATCATCTTTATGGTAACCTAACATCTCTTTCCAACGATGTGAAAAATACACGTGGTCTTTATCTATATTCCAATCCCATACACCATCTCTTGCGCCACTTAATGCATATAACCAGCGTTGCTCACTAGCTGAGAGCTTATTTATATTATCGGTTACTTCTGAGGTTAATGTAGCAAAAGATCGTTGCAACAAACCAACCTCACCTAGCCCTGATTGGTCCACTTCTATATGGTTAGTAATATCAGATAATATGGTTGATGCAGCTAAGCGTTTTAGTGGCACTATTACTAAACGATTGATAAATAGAATAAGTAAAAAAATGGTCGCGATTAAAATGAGTGATATCTTGATTAATGCCAAATATCCTTCATACGCTAATTCGCTATAGGCGCTACTTAAAGAATAACGAATAAAAATCACACCATTAAACTTACGGTTTAAACTATTGCCTTTTGAAATCATTTGTAATGGCGCATACACAAGCAATTCTTGTGAATCTTTTACGTATTCAACAATAAGTTCATTTTTAATGATTACCCTATCTAACAAATCACCATCGTATTGTTTTAATTGTAGTTTAGCAAATAAGTATTTTTCACGAAATTTGTTACTCAATACGATTTGTTGATTATTATCGACAACTGCAATGGTTTTGATATTTTCATTTAGCGCTGCTGTTGAAACTAATTCCTGTGCCTGCGCTTTTTCTAAACGCATCAAAGAATTTGATAACCCAGTTTGTAAATGTCCAGCCACACCTTTTACGTATTGTTCTGCTTCTACAAAAAGCTTTTGTTGAGCTTGGCGATACTCAAGAAAAAAAACGCTCCCTTGCAATACGATAAAAACCACAAATAATATCGAAGGTAAAATGATACTTAATGAGACTCGACGAAGTTTATTCATAAATAGCGCGCTCAAGGATACGGGTCGAAATAAGGGAAGAAATATTTGTTTGGATTTGACCCAACATATGTTTTTCACTCATCAATTTACTTAACTGCTTAGCCTGTAATTCAATATTAGAAGGAGAGCCTGATAAACGCATTAATGCTTGTTTGGCACTGATAAACCGAGTGTTTAAAAAAGCTTCCTTAAGTAAATAAGGGTAGAGTTGCAATCTTACTGACATAGTTGCTAAGGCATCTGCAGAATTGGATTCATAAAAATGATAAGCGTTATAATATTCTCTGAGAAAATTGGCAATTTGTAATTCTTTTTCTTGATAGATATCGCCGCGAGTCACAATAAGATGGGTAATAGGCAAATTTAACGAAGTAGAATTAATTAACTCTCTAGCACCTAAAGCAAGTAGCTCTTGTTTAACAGGTTCACGTGCAATTAATGCATCAATATTTCCTCTTAAATAAGCATCTTTAACTTCATTTTGCTTTACTTCATAAAGTTGTACCGTTTGGTTATTTAGGCCGCTCAAAGTAAATACTTCATCTAATAATAATGCACCTGCAGCTTTATTTTCATATCCTATTGAATGCCATTTTAAATCTTCAAGCATTTTTAGTTCAGGTTTAACCATGAGGGCATCACCACCACTTGAACTGTCGACCACAGATATTATTTTTAAATCAATACCTAATGCGACTAGAGTAAGCACTTCATCTAATGATAAAAAAGCAACATCTAACTTACCTGATTGAAAGGCTTGAATGACACTTGTAGATGAAGTTAATTCAAATAATGAATAATTATTTTCATCTAAATAACCCAGTTCATTCGCTAAAAAAACAAATTCAAAGTTTGGCCAAGGAGCAGCACCTATTGTTAAGGTTTTTTGATATGGGGCACAACTCATTATCGAAAAAAAGAAAGATAATGTTGTAATAAACTGGCAATATTTTTTAATCGATAGAGTCATAGAATGCATTAAAAATAATTAATGGAGAAAACACTGATTTTACATTGTATGGCAGATAAAAAAATAGCGCGTAACCTAATACGCGCTATTTATTTAAAATTAATGGAGATAAAGTAAAATTTATGCTGATTATTACATCATTTGACTATTTTGAAGTGCTTCAATACGATCTTCCAAAGGAGGATGAGACATAAATAAACTGCTTTTCTTCTTTTCGCTCGCAATACCAAATGCCATCAAACTACCTTCAAGTTGTGGTTCTGATCCAGTTTGAAGACGTTTTAATGCCGCTATCATTTTGTCTTTGCCAACTAATGACGCTGATCCTGAATCTGCACGAAATTCACGTTGACGTGAGTAATACATGACAATCGTACTTGCCAAAATACCAAATACCATTTCTAAAATGAATACAATGATAAAATAAGAAAAACCATGACCTGATCTATCATCATTACTACGCATCGCATTATCGATAAATCCACCGATTACACGAGCTAAGAAGATGACAAATGTATTCACAACACCTTGAATTAACGCCAAAGTCACCATATCCCCATTCGCGACATGGCTTATTTCATGCGCTAATACAGCTTCTGCCTCATCCTGCGTCATTTGCTCTAATAAACCAGAACTAACAGCAACTAAAGCGTTATTTTTGTTCATCCCAGTTGCAAAGGCATTAATGTCTTGTGCATGGTAAATAGCAACTTCTGGCGTTTTAATTCCCGCTTTATTTGCTTGTGATGCAACTGTATCTAATAACCAACGTTCTGTTGTATTACTTGGATTCGTAATAACAACAGCCCCAGTACTTCTTTTTGCCATCCATTTGGACATAGCTAAAGAGATAAGTGAACCACCAAAACCAAAAACAGATGCAAGTATTAATAAACCTCCCATACTTTGAGAGTTCATTCCTGTCATCGAAAAGACGATGCTAAGAACAATACTTAACACTAACATCACCGCTAAGTTAGTTAATAAAAATAATGCAATACGTTTCATGTTGACCTCGTTAGTAAAATACAATTTGAGACATAATATGACTTTGTGCTGAATATGCAAGTAAATAATCAATAATGTATAAACATTAATTACTAGGGTTTGCACCCTTCATATTCAACGGCTACAATCAGTTCACTTTTTAATATTTAAGGATTTATCATGGCTTTAGCTCAAGCACGTCATATTTTAGTTAGCTCAGAAGAACAATGTATTTCACTAAAGAATGAAATTGAAGCTGGTACAGACTTTGCTTCTATCGCAAAACAACATTCTTCATGCCCTTCTGGTGCACAAGGTGGTGATTTAGGTGAGTTTGGACCTGGAATGATGGTACCAGAATTCGACAAAGTCGTTTTTAGTGCTCCAGTTGGTGAGGTACAAGGCCCAGTTAAAACACAATTTGGTTATCATTTACTAGAAGTTACTAAACGTAACGATTAATTTAGTTCTGGTTAGTCACTTTTTAATAAAAAAACCG